>JAJBVF010000418.1 GCA_020859965.1 Clostridiales bacterium | reverse complement strand
ACCGGCAGCTGCAGTGGCTGCAGCTGTTGTAGGGGGGCTTTATGCGCTTGTTCCTGGCTTCTTAAAAGCGAAGCTTAAAGTAAACGAAGTGATCACCACGATTATGTTAAATAATATCGCGACGTATATCTGCGAATACCTGGCAAAGGGACCGTGGAAGAATTCCAACAATAACATCGTAGCGGGAACGGAAAATCTCCCGCAGACCTATTGGCTTTCAAAACTGGCGCGCGGATCAAACCTTTCTACCGCTATCTTTGCCGCGACAATCATGACTTTGCTCGCGTGGTATATTTTACAGAAGACCTCAAAAGGATATGAGATGAAGCTTACAGGCGATAACCCGCGTTTCGCGCGGTTTGCCGGCATACGGACAGATCGTCTGGTCATTGGCGCAATGCTGATATCAGGCATGATCTGCGGACTCACAGGAATGTTCCGGGTGTATGGAGCGGAGCATATCTATAAATCCAGTATCAGCAATGAGTATTATTTTGAAGGCCTGATGGTCGCCATGATCGCTCAGTATCAGATCCTTCCCACAGTGCTGATCAGTGCTTTGTTTGCGATTCTCAAGGTGGGAGCGCAGGGCATGGAGACGACGGCCGGTGTGCCGAATCAAATCTATCTTATTATTCAGACGGTAGTTATTTTCTGTATGGCAGCGGAGAAGGGGATTACGGCCGGAATTAAAAGTCGTATGGCGGCGAGAACTGCGAAGCTTGCCGCTCAAAAACGAATGAAGGGAGGAATCGCTGATGAATAGCAGCATCTTGTCTCAGATTTTTTCAGCGGGAACATTCGAGCAGACGATACGAAGTGCTACTCCGGTGGCGCTGGCTGCGCTGGGCGGCCTGATGACGGAGCACGCCGGGATCATGAATATTGGTATGGATGGTATGATCCTGATGGGAGCACTCACAGCAGTATTGGGGAGCTATTTTCTCGGCTCTGCGTTTGGCGGGATCATGACGGCCGTACTGTTTGGAATCCTTGTCGGACTGTTTTTTGCTTTATTTGTAGTGAAATTAAAGAGTGATGAATTTATCATTGGCTGTGCACTGAATATTTTTGCTTCGGGATTTACCGCATATGTATCCCGCGCTGTCTTCGGACTTTCCGGCACATCCGGCTACACGATTCCCTGTCTGTCAGCAATTGAAATCCCCCTGATCCGGAGAATCCCGTTTATCGGGGAAATCATCAGCGGAAATACGATCCTGGTGTATGCGACCTGGCTGCTGGTATTTATTATGTGGGTGGTCGTGTATCAGACTCCGTATGGTTTCTGGACGCGCGCTGCGGGCGAAAAGCCGGAGACGCTGCGGACGGCCGGCATCAGCCCGGATCGGATGAAATGGCTCGCGAGTATTCTCTGCGGGATGTTCTGCGGCCTTGCAGGAGCCTATCTTTCTTTGGGATATCTGAACGGAACCTTCGTGGAAGGAATGTCCGCATCACGCGGCTATATCGCATTTGCCTGTGTGATCTTTGCTTCGGCCAATCCGGGAAAAGCTTATCTGGCGGCGCTGATGTTTGGATTTTTTGATGCGATCGGACTGCGCCTTCAGAATTATATCAGCTCCGATCTGACTTCTGCGATCCCGTATGCGATCACCATTATCATGATGGTTTATGTGGTCGTGAGGAAGGAACAGAAAAAGAAGAACCGTCCGGAATCGGTTGCTTAAATTTATGTTTTCGATTCACCGGAAACGGATCCGGGAATAGATGAAAAAGATGGTCTGGCTTAAGGAGACGACGATGCAATTTATTGATATGCACTGTGATACATTGATGATTCTTTATGCAGAGGATCCGGAAAAGGCAGAATTGTATGATTCCGCATACACATCCATAGATTTTAAGAGGATGCAGGAAGGAGGAGAACTCGCGCAGTTTTTCGCAATCTTTCTTCCGTCAGATGAATATCGCGGATACAGGAATTCCCAGCCGCTGCCGGATAACGAGTATATTGATACACTCCGGAACTATCTCATGAAAAATCTGGAAAAATACCCGGAGATCATTGCCTGGGCGAAAAATGCGGAGGATGTCCGGAAAAACCAGAAGGCCGGAAAGATGTCTGCGATCCTGACTATGGAGGATGGACGCGCAGTGGACGGCCGGATGGAGAACCTGGAGAAATTTTATGACATGGGATTTCGTGCCCTGTCACTGACCTGGAATTATCACAATTGTTTTGGCGCTCCGAATTCCAGAGATCCGGAGATCATGAACCAGGGACTTACGGATTTCGGGAAGGAAGCGGTCCGGTATATGCAGGAGCTTGGGATGCTGGTGGACGTATCGCATTTGTCGGACGGCGGCTTTTATGATGTGGCGGATATCTGTAAAAAACCGTTTGTGGCGACTCATTCGAATGCCCGTGCGATAAGCCCGCATCCAAGGAATCTGACAGATGAGATGATCCGGATTCTCGGAAACGCGGGCGGCGTGACAGGGATCAATTTCGCAGCGTGTTTTTTGAATGAGGATATCACCTGCAAAGACAGCACTGCGGTCATGATGGCCCGGCATGCCAGACATATTGCGGATGTCGGTGGAGTGGACTGTGTGGGGATCGGCACGGACTTTGACGGAATCGGCGGAAATCTGGAGATTTCTGACTGCGCCCATATGTCGATTCTGGAGGATGCTCTGTCGAAGGAAGGTTTTACGGGAAACGAAATCGAGAAGATTTTTTATAAAAATGTCTTTCGTGTGATGGAAGATGCGATGAGATAGGCTGTGACCGTAAAGCAAAATGTAAAACGACTTACGTCGTTTACTATAAATGGTTTACCATACAGGTTTCTGGAGGGATAGTGTGAAAGAAAGAACCGATTCCCGGCGGGATTTTTCTGTTGGGAAAATGTGGACGAATATTACAGCACAGGCGGTACCATTGACAATCGCTCAGCTCGTACAGCTCTTATACAATATCGTTGACCGCGTCTATATCGGACATCTGCCGGATGCAGGCAGCCTGGCACTGACAGGAATAGGGATTACATTCCCAATCACTACATTGATCCTGGCGTTTGCAAATCTCTTTGGAACAGGCGGCGCACCTTTGTTTTCCATAGAAAGAGGAGCGAAAAACGAAGAAAAAGCAAGATGGATCATGGGTAACGTTTTCACTATGATCGTGATTACGTCTGTGATCCTTATGATTTTCTGTTATGCGTTCAGAATACCGATTCTCTATCTGTTTGGCGCAAGTGATGATACGATTTTTTATGCGGACAGCTATCTGCGGATCTATCTGTCTGGAGTCTTTTTTTCGATGACAGTTACCGGGATGAATGGCTTTATCAGTTCCCTCGGTTTTCCGCGCACAGCCATGTGGACCACGGTCATTGGCGCTGTATTGAATCTGATTCTTGATCCTGTTTTTATCTTCGGTTTTTCCATGGGGGTAAAAGGGGCAGCAACGGCAACAGTTATCAGTCAGTGTGTATCCGCGATCTGGGTTATGCATTTCCTGATCGTGGGCAAAACGGAACTGACACTCAGACGCCGCTATATGAAGTTGAAAGGCCATATTGTCCGGAGAGTTTTGGGGCTGGGAGTAAGCGGATTCATGCAGCAGGCCACCAACTGCCTTGTCCAGATCGTATGCAATGTTACCCTGCAGAATTATGGTGGTGACCTGTATGTCGGCATCATGACGATCATCAATAGTGTCCGTGAGATCGCTTCTCTGCCGGTGACCGGCATCAGCAGCGGAGGACAGCCGGTGCTTGGATACAATTATGGCGCGAAAAAGCCGGAGCGGGTAAAGGAAGGCATTCGTTTTATGGCGGTTACCGGAATCATTTACACTGCTCTTATGTGGGCTGTGATCGAACGATTCCCGACGGTTTTTCTCAGAATTTTTACAAGCGATGCGCAAACGATAGAGCTTGGAACCAGGGCATTACGTATCTACTTCATGGGTTTTGTGTTCATGAGCCTGCAATTTATCGGACAGTCTTCTTTTGTAGGACTCGGAAAAGCGAAAAAAGCAGTCTTTTTCTCCATTTTGCGTAAGGTAATTATCGTTGTTCCTCTGACGATCGCTCTTCCTGCGATCATGGGACTGGGCACGGACGGAGTGTTTCTTGCTGAGCCGATTTCAAATCTTATTGGCGGTCTGGCCTGCTTTCTTACCATGTATATTACATTGTATCGAAAACTGGAATAAAACAGGAGAGCTGGGCGGATACGTAAATAAGCGATGAAAAGAAAGCGGAAGGAATTCAGATGGCAAATAAGCGAAATTACCAGAGAGAACTGGATCAGATTATAAAAAAAATGAGCGACGCTGTCAAAGCAGATTTTGGGTCTGAGCGAAAGGCAGAGGAGGCGTCAGGCTCCGGAGGCGTCCCTTCGCTTCTGCTGCACAGCTGTTGTGCACCCTGCAGCAGTTATGTGCTGGAATATCTGTCGCAGTATTTTCGGATTACGGTGTTTTATTACAATCCGAATATTTATCCCGAAGAAGAATATGCAAAGCGTGTCCGGGAACAGCATCGGCTGATTGAAGAGATGGGAGAAAAAGGAATTCTGACTCATCCGGTGCGGCTGATCAAGGGAAGATTTGACAGCCGTGAATTTTATCAGGCTGTACGCGGACTGGAACAGATTCCGGAGGGCGGTGAACGTTGTTTCGCCTGTTTTCGGCTGCGGCTTTCCCAGAGCGCTAAGCTTGCGGCAGCAAACGGTTTTGATTATTTTACGACGACATTATCTATCAGCCCGCTGAAGAATGCAGAAAAACTAAATGAAACAGGGGAAACGCTTGCGCGGGAATACGGAGTAAAGTGGCTTCCATCGGATTTTAAGAAAAGGAATGGTTATAAGCGTTCGGTGGAACTCTCTGCGGAATATGGCCTGTATCGTCAGGACTACTGTGGGTGTGTCTTCTCAAAGCAGGAGCGGGAGATGGCGGAAGCGAAGAGGAAGCAGTAATTTAAGTCTTGCATGGAAGGAAAGCGTGTGATAGACTTTGGAAAGCGAAATGCGGAAATTAGTTACTGTTCATAACAGCATCAAAACGGAAAAACATGCGCTGTTCGAAATGGTTCCATAGAGAAAAACAGGAAAGGAAAGATAAGATGGCTCAGTTATGGGGTGGACGCTTTACAAAAGCGACCGATCAGATGGTCTATGATTTTAATGCTTCGATTTCATTTGATAAAAGATTATACAGGCAGGACATTGAGGGCAGCCTGGCTCATGTAAAAATGCTTGCGCAGCAGGGAATTCTCACTGAAGAAGAGCGGGACGCGATTATCGCCGGACTGGAAGGAATCCTGGCGGATGTGGAGAGCGGAGTACTTGAGATCACATCCGAATATGAAGATATTCACAGCTTTGTGGAGGCGAATCTGACGGAGCGCATTGGGGATGCGGGGAAAAAGCTGCATACCGGGAGAAGCCGCAACGATCAGGTAGCATTGGATATGAGGATGTATGTCCGCGATGCAGTGAAGGAGACAGACCGGCAGCTGCTTCAGCTTTTGAAAGTGCTTCAGCGTATTATGGAAGAAAATCTGGATACCTTTATGCCTGGATTTACCCATCTGCAGAAAGCGCAGCCGGTGACACTGGCTCATCATGTCGGCGCGTATTTTGAGATGTTTAAGCGCGACCGTTCACGTCTTGTGGACATTTATAAACGAATGAACTATTGTCCGCTCGGAGCGGGAGCTCTGGCGGGAACGACCTACCCGCTGGACCGCGATCTCACGGCACAGCTGCTTGGCTTTGACGGCCCGACGTTAAACAGTATGGATTCTGTTTCAGATCGTGATTACGTGATTGAATATCTGAGCGCACTTTCGACGATCATGATGCATCTGAGCCGTTTTTCCGAGGAGATCATCATCTGGAATTCCAACGAATACCGGTTTGTGGAGATTGATGATGCATACAGCACCGGCAGCAGTATCATGCCGCAGAAGAAGAACCCGGATATCGCAGAGCTTGTGCGTGGAAAGACCGGGCGGGTGTATGCCTCCCTGATGGGGATCCTGACTACGATGAAGGGGCTTCCCCTTGCTTATAACAAAGATATGCAGGAGGACAAAGAAGGCACGTTTGATGCGATCGATACGGTCAACAGCTGCCTGCCGCTCTTTACGGGAATGCTGGATACGATGAAATTCAACAAAAATGTGATGGAAGCTTCTGCGAAAAACGGATTTACAAACGCAACAGATGTGGCGGATTATCTGGTCAACCATGGCGTTCCCTTCCGGGATGCACACGGCATTTCAGGACGGTTGGTCCTTAAATGTATCGCAAAGAACAAAGCATTGGATGATCTGACTCTGGAGGAATTCCGCGAGGAGAGTGATGCATTTGAAGCTGATATTTATGACGCGATCAGCATGAAGACCTGTGTGGAAAAACGACTGACAGAAGGCGCGCCTGGTGAGGCGGCCATGCGGAAAGTGCTGGAAATAAATAAAAAATATCTCGAGTCTGTCCATTGAGAACGCTTTCCCAACTATTTAATAAAGCTGACAAAGAGAAAGCTGATTGCTTCGTGCTTCGCACTCTCGCAATCCGCGCCGTCATTCGCAATCCACGCTCTCGCGTTACTTGCTCATGACGTCTTGGTTCTCTAATGTACAGCCTCTAAGATGCGCAAGCGCCTCTCGAGTCTGTCCATTGAGAACGCTTTCTCAACAAAAAGGAGGGCGGGCATTGCTGCCCGCCAGAGAAAAATGTATGAAAAACAA
>JAJBVF010000100.1 GCA_020859965.1 Clostridiales bacterium | reverse complement strand
TAATTTTCTCTCCTTCTGTAATTCCAGGGTCAATTACAGCAGCCTTGTCTCTGCCTTCAAGCACATAGAAGGAGGACTCACCCGCATCTAAAATATGATACGCTGACTTTGTTATCTGAGTTATTCTGAATTTTTGCACCTTGTTTTCTCCCTTCCTTATATAAAATTTAGTTACGTAACTATATTGCTTAACATAGTCTACACTATTTCAAAGATTTATGCAACCGTTTCAGGCAAATTATATTTTATTTAAACACTTCCTGTCCGAAAGCAGCGTATTTCGTAAGTGCACATTCATTTTTACATCACAGGAAAGTCAATCTATTGAATTTCTCGGCTTGCGTATAACTTCGCGCTGTGCTAGACTAATTAATTAGTGTAGTTTTAGTAGCTATTCAGATATTCCGAACAGGTTTTTACACATATTTTTCCGAAGCTTTTTCGGTTTGCAAAGTGCTAAGTAAAGCTGTTCGACACATGAGGAGAAAAGATTATGACAAAAATTTGCTGCCTGAATCCCATCTCAGAGATGGGAACAAACAATCTGACAAGTGATTATGAGATAACACAGAATCTGGCAGAGGCGGACGCCGTGCTGGTTCGCAGTGCGGACATGCATTCGCTGGATTTTCCGGAGAGTCTGGTCGCGGTCGCCCGCGCCGGAGCCGGGGTAAATAATATTCCGCTGGATCGCTGCACAGAGGAAGGCATTGTGGTCTTTAATACGCCTGGAGCCAACGCGAACGGCGTGAAGGAACTGGTACTTGCCGGAATGCTGCTTGCGGCGAGAGATATCGACGGCGGTATCCGCTGGGTAGAAGAGAACCGTGAAGATGAGGCCATCTCGAAGGATATGGAAAAGAGTAAAAAGAAATTTGCCGGAACAGAGCTGAAGGGTAAAACGCTCGGCGTGATTGGCCTTGGCGCAATTGGTATTGAAGTAGCAAACGCTGCAGACGCACTTGGCATGCATGTCATCGGCTACGATCCGTATCTGTCTGTGAGCGGCGCGCTTCGTCTGTCACGCCAGGTAAAGATCGTAGAAACTCCGGGGGCCATCTACGCGAACTGCGATTATATCACTCTGCATGTCCCGCTTCTGGACGATACGCGCGGCATGATTAATAAAGAAGCGATCTCGATGATGCGCGACGGAACCGTGATCCTGAATTATGCCCGCGACCTGCTTGTGAATGATGACGATATGGCGGAAGGCCTTGCTTCCGGACGTATCCGCCGCTATATGACCGATTTTCCAAATCCAAAGACCTGCCATATGACAAATGTGGTCGCTACTCCTCATTTGGGCGCATCCACTGCTGAATCAGAAGACAACTGCGCAGTGATGGCAGTCGATGAGCTGCGCGACTTTATTGAGACCGGGCGCATCCGCAATTCTGTGAATTACCCGAGCTGCACACTGCCGCCGGAGAAATGTGCGTGCAGGATCTGTATTATGAATGTCAACCGCCCGAACATGATTGTGAGCCTGTCCTCCATGCTCTCACAGGAAGGCATCAACATTCCGAACATGACGAACAAGAGCCGCGGCGACGCAGCCTACACTCTGATCGACTGTGATACCCTGCCGGAAGAGTCCGTGATTGACAAAATCCGTGCGATCGATGGTGTGAAGAAAGTACGAGTTATCTACTACTAATCGAACAGGAGGCGGTATTCCCGCCTCCTGCTCATGAATTGATTTCTTTTACACTTTCCCGTTCTACAAATTCCGTACAAATCTGAATTTTCAGGCGGCTTGTATCTCCACCCATAATTTCCAGCAGTCTCCGTACCGCCGCTCGCCCCATCTCCTGCTTGGATACCCGCAGCGTCGTCAATCCCGGAGAGGAAATAGCAGAAAAGGTCAGGTCGTCAAACCCTACAACCGACACATCCTCCGGAACCCGGATGCCTGCTTCATTGAACGCTTTCATCGCCCCAAGCGCTATCATATCGTTATCCGCGAAAAAGGCGGTAGGAAGTTCCATTCCACTTTTCAGCTTCTTTCTCATATCATTATAGGCTCCGTCCATCGTTGGTGTCAGGGTAATCATATACTTTTTCTCTAATGGAAGATTTACCTTATTTAAAGCCACCTGATAGCCAACTGCGCGGGAACGGAACGCCTTTATACGGAAGCTTCCTCTGAGATAACCGATTTTTCTGTGTCCTTTTCCGATCAGATATTGAGTCGCCGTACGCGCCGAATCCGAATTATTGATCAGTACACCATTAAAATTCATATCCTCGCACCAGTTATCCAAAAGGAGGAACGGACCGGAAGCACTGCGATAGAGATCAAGATCATCCTGCATCAATTCTGTTCCCAGAAGAATCACAGCTGATGATTTATCATTTAGGATCCATTTTACCTGTTCCTCATAGCTCTCGTCTCTGCTGTCCAGTGTGGAGACCACCATTTCAAGACCATGCTTTCGGCATTCCTCTGCAGCTCCGTCAATCATCAGAGTAAAAAAAGGAGTATCATCTACGATCAGGCCGTTCTTTTTAAACTTCACAAATTTTACTTTTGTAATTTCGCTTTCCTCTATATATCCCAGTTCCCTGGCTACCCGGAAAATTCGCGCAGCCGTCTCCTGATTGACCCCTTTTTTATAATTAAGGGCATTGGAAACTGTCGCCGGTGAAAATCCGGTACTTTCACTTATCTGTTTAATGCCAACTTTCATACCACAATCCCTCTGCCCCTCTCCTGCCGCGTTCCTTCTTCCTGTTGACAAAGAAACGGCAAATTATTTTGGCAGCACCTGCTCTACCGCCTTCTTCCAGCCTTCATATTTTTCTGTTCTCATAGTTTCGTCCATCTCAGGTATAAAGGAAGTCCTTTTCATCCGCTCAAAGACATCCCAGGTATACACTCCTGTGGCAAGGCCGGCGACATACGCCGCACCCAGTCCGGAAAGCTCTTCTGTATCCGGAATGCGAACGGTAATGCCAAGCAGATCACTTTGGAACTGCATCAGATACTTATTTTTTGTAGGTCCGCCATCCACACGAAGCTCCGTGATCTTTGCATTGGATGCCTCACGCATCGCAGTTACAATATCTGTAATCTGATACGCGATACAGTCCAGTGCCGCGCGCACAAGCTCTGCGCGCCCCGTCTTACGGGTAATCCCGCTGATAATGGCGGTCGCATTGCTGTCCCAATAGGGAGCGCCCAGTCCGGTAAAAGCCGGTACAAGATAAGTCTGGTCTGCCGGATTGGCAGATTTTGCAAGTGCTTCTGTCTCAGATGCTCCTGAAATAAGTTTCAGATCATCCTTCAGCCAGGTAATCACCGCTCCGGTGTAATTGATATTTCCTTCCAGCACATAATTTACCTTTCCATTTACAGACCATGCCAGAGAAGTCACAATTCCCTGATCGCTGAAAACAGGTTCTTCCCCGATATTCATCATAATAGAAGACCCGGTGCCGTAGGTCGCCTTTATCATTCCTTTTTCCAGACATCCCTGACCGAACAGGGCGCCATGCGAGTCTCCCAGTACGCCACGAATCGGGATGGGGGCGTCCAGAAATCCCTCAAAATCCGTTTCTCCGAAATCCCCATTGGAATCTCTTACCTCTGCGAGGCACGCCTGGTTTACGCCAAATGCATTGCACAGGTCACTGTCCCACGAAAGCGTCCGGATATTAAACAACTGAGTCCGGGAGGCATTAGAAAAATCTGTAGCGAATTGTTTCCCACCGGTCAGGCGATAGACCAGCCAGCTGTCAACCGTGCCGCACGCCAGTCTTCCTTCCTCATTCAATCTTTTCGCATCCTTCACGTTTTCCAGAACCCACGCAATTTTTGCTGCTGAAAAATAGGGCGAAAGCTGCAGTCCGGAACGTTCCCGTATCATTGCCTCGCATCCGTTTTGAGCAATCCTTTCACAGATCTGCTGTCCGCGGGCGCATTGCCACACAATCACATTGTAGAGTGGTTTCCCGGTCATTCTGTCCCAGACGAGCGCGCTCTCCCGCTGATTGCTGATGCCAAGTGAAACGATCTCTGAACGGTCAATTCCTGCTTTTTCCACAAGATTTCTGACAACCTGGATCGTATTCCTGTATATCTCTTCGGGATCATGCTCCACCCATCCAAGCTCATTCACAATCTGCCGATGGGGAAGGTCCGCGCGGGCAACAAGCTTACCGTCCCCGTCAAACAAAAGCGCCTTTGTTCCCTGCGTGCTCTGATCGATTCCTAATATATACTTTGCCATATTACAGCAGCTCCATTACTTTCTTTGCAATCCCTTCCGCGTTGAGACCATAGTAATCAAAAACTTCTTTTGAGGTACCTGTGATCACCGGTGCATCCGGAAGCGACAGATTTACGATTTTCCTCGGACATTCTCTGCCAACCACCTGCGCTGTCATGGCACCCAGACCGCCAAACGGAGAATGTTCTTCCACCGTAACTACCACCTTCGCGTCTCTGACGGCTTTCACGATGGCTTCCTCATCCAGCGGCTTCACACAATACATGTCAAGAACCGAAGCATTAACGCCCTTGTCCCGCAAAAGCTTTGCCGCATCGAAAGCCGGTCTTACCATCTCCCCGCAGGCGATAATAACGGCGTCCGTTCCTTCACAAAGGACGGTCGCTTTGTCCATCTCAAACGGGCAGTCTTCCTCACTGTAAATATCCTCTACCGCATTACGGCCCACCCGGATATACGCCGGTTTCTCATCCTCCAGCAATGCCCCGATCAGCTTTGCCGTCTGGAAGCGGTCACTCGGCAGATATACTCTCATATTCGGAATAGCAGCCATTGCGGCAATATCCTGTGCCGAATGATGGCTCATTCCAAGAGCGCCATAGCTGATGCCACCGCTGATACCGATCAACGTCACATTTGTATTTGAATATGCCAGATCAATTTTGGCCTGCTCATAGCTTCTCGTGGATACAAAGCTTGCCGGAGACGCTGCAAACGGTTTTTTCCCGCATTTTGCCAGACCCGCAGAGATGCTTACCAGATCCTGTTCCGCAATTCCAACCTCAATAAACTGCTCCGGGAAAGCATTGGCAAACGGAGTCAGAGAAGCACTGCCTCTGGAATCACTGCAAAGGACAACAATATCCTTATCTGTTTTTGCCTTTTCCATTAAAACATCACAGATCGCCTGACGATTTGGAATCTTATTCATTAACCGCAGCCTCCCTTCTGGCCTCCAGATCTTTACTGATCTGTTCATACTCTTCCGCGGTAGGTACCTTGTGATGCCATCCCGCCTTATTTTCCATCACACTGGAACCGCACCCCTTAATCGTGTTTGCGATCACCAGCGACGGAACATTTTTCACAGTCTTCGCCTCTTCAAAGGCACGGTACAATTCGTCAATATCATTTCCGTTTACAGAGAACACCTTCCATCCGAAGCTCTCAAAACGCTTCTGCACATCATCCTGGTGCATCACATCCTCTGTATTTCCGGAAATCTGCAGGCGGTTCCGATCAATCACCGCGCAGAGATTGTCCAGGCCAAACTGACTGGCAGCCATTGCCGCCTCCCAGACAGAGCCTTCTGCCAGTTCACCATCTCCCATAACCGTATAAACCCGGTATGGCTTCTGATCCATTTTGCCGGCCAGCGCCATGCCAACGCTCACAGGGAGTCCATGTCCAAGGGAGCCGGTATTCATCTCGATTCCAGGCAGCTTGTTGTTCGGATGTCCGATAAAGGAAGAACCAAATTTAGAAAATTCGCTGATCACCCGTTCAATCGGGAAAAAGCCTTTTGCCGCCAGCACTGCGTACAAAGCTTCCACAGAATGTCCTTTGCTCATCACAAACAGATCCCGGTTCGGATCCTCCGTATGTTCGGGGTCAATATTCATCTCTTTGAAATACAGTGTCACAAGAATTTCCATCACGCTCATGTCGCCGCCGATATGGCCGCCTTTTCCGGCCATAACGATATCCAGCACATCTTTTCTGAGCTCATAAGCTTTTGCTTTCAGATTTCCCATGCTCTCACTCCCCTCTCAGATAAGCCCGTACCTCTTCTTCTACCGGATCATACAGATCAGGCTTTACTCCTATATATTTGCATGCTTCATAAAGAACCGGCACGATGTCCTTATGGATTCCCACACAGTGATGAATATAAGGGCCTTCTACCACTTTTGCCTCCAGGCGCTTAATATTCTCCACTTCTACCCAAAGATAGGTTCCCATACCTTTCGGTCCGTCAATGCCTTTCGCATTTCCGAGCAACAGCGAATATTCTCCATTGTCTCCGTCAAAGCGGCAAAGAGTCACTTCACCGTGTTTTGCTTCCGCCGTAATGCTGCCGGGATGATCAAATGCCAGCGGATAGGTAAGCTTCGGCCGTTCCTTTGCCACCGATATCGGCCATGGGCCGCAGTGCTGCAAGAGTTCTCCATTCGGATTATCCGGATGGCGGATGGTCCAGTCCGCGAAAAAACTTCTCATCTCTCCCATGGCAGCAGCTTCCGCCATAAGCGCCGTGATCGCACCATGAATATCCGTCTCGCATACGGTCGGTATTCCCTCTTCATTCAGCAGAGCATTCGCCGCACAGGGCATAATCCCGATTTCAGACTGAAGCTGATTCCAGCACTGAATCGCTATTGCCTGGCAGCCATATTTCGCAGCCAGCCGCTTCATCGCTATCTTCAGCGCGGCTACTGCCTCCAGCTCCTCATCCTTTACCAGAATCTCCATATTCTCACGGCAATACGCCACGACTTCTTTTATTTCTGAATTTTCCGCTTTCAGCTGTTTTACCAGGTCTGTAAGCTCCGGCATCGGGATCGGAGCGATCTGAATATTGAATTTTTCCAGAAGTTCCCCTTCATTATACATAGT
>JAJBVF010000566.1 GCA_020859965.1 Clostridiales bacterium | reverse complement strand
TAAGCTATAATACTCGCAGCAAAAACCAGCTGCTCGTTAACTTGCGAAGTTCGCTGCCGCAAGCGCCGCGAACTTCCTGCAAGTTATATTTTTATCTTTTTAAAATCCATAGACGATTCTCCCGGAAAATGCTATACTTGCAGAAATACAGCAGGAGGCAGATACGCCTATGGATGTCATACGCCAGAAAATAAAAACTCTGAAGAAAGCAATACCCCGATTTCACTTTTCCAGGACTCAGGTAATCATGGGGGGATTTCTGATCATCATCCTGACCGGAGCATGTCTTCTGATGCTCCCGTTCTCCACCAGAACCGGTGAGCACACGACCTTTCTGGGTGCTCTGTTTACAGCGGTTTCCTCTACCTGCGTGACCGGTCTGGTCGTTTACGACACCTGGACGCACTGGACGATCTTTGGACAGCTCGTACTTCTGACACTGATACAGATCGGAGGGCTCGGATTCATCACGATCGGTACCTTTGCCATGGTATTGCTTGGGAAAAAGATCGGGCTTACAGGCAGGGAACTGATCCACGAAAGTCTGAACACGCTGCAGCTGCGCGGCAGTGTTCATCTGGTGCGGCGAATCGTCTGCGGCACACTGATTTTTGAAGGTACAGGGGCTGTTCTTCTCTCCATCCGTTTCATACCGCAGATGGGATTTTTAAAAGGAGCCTATTACGGCATTTTCCATGCGGTTTCCGCTTTCTGCAACGCGGGGTTTGACCTGATGGGAACGAATGAGCCCTACTCCTCCTTCTGCGCATATGCGGGAGATCCGCTGGTGAATCTTGTCCTTTGCGCCCTGATCCTGATCGGAGGGCTCGGGTTCATCGTATGGGAAGATCTCCTGGAAAACCGCTGGCACTGGAAGCGGTACAGTCTTCAAACCAAAATCGTACTGACCGCCACCGCTGCCCTGACAGTCGGCGGCACACTGCTGTTTCTTGTATCCGAACACAACAATCTGTTTGCCGGAATGAGCGCCGGAGGACAGTTCTGGCGCGCATTGTTTGCCAGCATCACTCCGCGGACTGCCGGTTTCAATACAATTGACACAGCGGCGATGACGAACGGCAGCAAAATTCTCACCATCTGTCTGATGTTTGTCGGCGGCAGTCCGGGCTCCACAGCAGGCGGAATCAAGACAACAACTCTCGTAGTAATCCTGCTCTACATCCGTTCCTATGTTCTGCGTCATCAGGATCTCACGATATTTGGCCGCAGACTGAACCCGGATGCAATGAAACGCGCCAGCGTAGTGGTATTTATCAATTATTTCCTGGCTCTGGGAGCGATACTGATCCTCCTGATCGGACAGGATCTGCCTCTGGCGGACGTCCTTTTCGAAGCATTTTCCGCGATCGGGACCGTCGGAATGTCCACGGGACTGACTAGGGAGCTGAATACTCTTTCCCGCATCGTCATCATGCTTCTGATGTTCCTCGGCAGAGTGGGAAGTCTTTCCTTCGCCATGTCCTTTACGGATAAAAAGCATCCGGCTAAAATCCGTTACCCGGAAGCGGATATTATTGTGGGATAAAGGTTAAATCAGCAGAATAAAACGACTAAAGTCGATTATTATAATTACACGTTATAATTACACGCTATCATTGACGTCTGATTCGGCACTTGCAGAATGGTCTCTGTTTCTGAATACGTAGCATGACATCATCCTTATCATAAAATCAGGAGGAGTGAATTCTTATGAAATCTGTTTTAATCATCGGACTGGGAGATTTCGGCCATTATCTCTGCCGGGATCTGGCCGCACTGAAAAATGAAATCATGATCGTTGATCAGGACGAGACGGCGATGGAAGACCTGCTGGATCTGGCAGCAGACAGTCTGATCGCGGACTGCACCAGAGAAAGTGTCCTCAAAAAAATCGGAGTTGACAATTTCGACATCTGCTTCGTATGCATCAGTGGAAACTTTCAGTGCAGCCTGGAGATTACCAGCCTGCTCAAAGACCTCGGCGCAAAGTATGTCGTCAGCCAGGTGCGCAGCGAAGTACACGCGAAATTTCTTCTGCGCAATGGCGCGGACGAGGTCATCCATCCCAACCGCGGCGCTGCCATGCGTGCCGCCGTCAAATACAACAATGACCATGTCTTTGATTACATCGACCTGAAGGACGGATACTCCATCTATGAGATCTCACCTCTGAAAGACTGGGTCAATAAGAGCATCGTCTCCTCCGACATCCGTGCGCGTCATGATCTGTATATTATCGGGATCAGCGATGTGAACGGCCACACGAATTTTATGCCGGATCCGCAGACCGTGATCCACGAGGATGATCATCTCATGGTGCTTGCCCATGAAGGGAATATCGAGAGAATCATCCGCAGGTTAAAGTAGGGAGCTGTTAAGAAATAACTCATACATCCTGCTCAACCTGACGCACCGAATTTTCATCTGTCTGTTCCTGATGAATCATAGTCACAATCGATGAAGTCTCATAAAAGCCTCGAAAATTCAAAAACGGATTTCGCGTAGATATTCCATATTTTAGCATATTTTCAACATGCAAAATGCATATTATCAACGCAAAATCCGTTTTTATTCTGTGTTTTTATGAGAGCCGGTAATTCTACTTCGTCACCTTTACTTTTTTCTTACTGCTCCACGCGCTGTAGTAAGTCTTTCCGTTTACCTTCTTGTAGGTGCGGATCCGCACATAGTACGTCTTGCCCTTTTTCAGCTTTGAGAGTACCTTGCTCGCCTTTTTCGCACCGGCAACTTTAACCGTCTTTTTGCCGCTCTTGAAAGTCTTGCTTGTGGAGTATTGGATCTGGTAGCCGGTCACCTTTGTTTTCTTTTTCCACTTTACGGTCGCCTTCTTCGAAGCCGTGTTTTTTACACTGGAAATTGTGGTGCCGGTCAGGCGTACGATAGTTTCTTCAAAATAGCCTCCCGTAGAACTGCCCGAATACGGTACCACCATGTAAGTATAGGTCTTGCCGTTTTTGTTTTTCACCTGTGTGTCCGTGTATTTTACCGTCGAGCCACTTGTAATGGTTGCAATTTTTTTGCGGCTGCCGGACGCGGTTTCCCGGTAAATAATATAACCGGATGCGCCGGTGATTTTGTACCACCTGATCGTAATGCCTTTGGAAGTATTCTTCAGGCTTGTTATCTCCCCGAATGCAAGCTTCACAGTGCTGGACGAACCGGATGCAGTGCCGCCTGTGGTTCCGGATGTACTTCCGCTGCTTCCGGATGATATGCTGCTTCCCGACGAATCTGCCGAGCCGGATCCGGATGTGGAAGTGCCGCCTGTTGTGCCAGATGTACTGTTGCCAGATGTACTGCTGCCGGATGTACCCGTTCCGGATGTACTGCTTCCGTCTGTTGAAGAAACCGCTGTAACAGTAATTTTTACAGTCGTGCTGCCCGCATTGTGGTTTTCATCCCCGGCCGCCCTTACTGTAATGTTAGCGCTTCCTGCCTTCTTTCCTGTAACCACACCGCTGCTGCTTACTGTTGCCACGCTGCTGTCAGCAGAGCTGTACGTAATTGTACCAATGCCGCTTACGGTAATTGTACTCGTCTCTCCCACCTTAATAGATGAAGATACTGCGCCCGCCGTTACCGTCTGATCCGCTTTGGTGATCGTAAACGAAAGCTCCATTGTGTCCGTATAATTTCCGATCCCTGTGATCATCGCAGTCGCGGTTCCAACATTGATGTTGCCACTATATACAACCGTATAATCGGCATCCTCCGTCAGCAGTTCAGAAGATGCATTCTTAACGGTAACTGCAGGCTCGATTGCTGAACCAGTGTAGGTGAAGGAAGACGCGGAAAGTTCTATATTCATATCTGCAATGCTGATTTCATGTGACGAGTCAATTTGCTCCGTATAGGTGCCATCAGCAGCAGTATCTTTATATAATTCTACATCCTCTGATGAGGCACCCGCTTCTTTAACCATATAGGAAGCACTTCCATCGAGTTTCTCTGTATCGATTGATTTTTCATAAAGTACCTCCTCTTCAGATTCCCCCTCAAAAACTCCGGTTTCAGTAACGGTAAGGTTCGTAATTCCAGATAGATAGACAGCATTGTCCTTTCGGGTCAAAGTCACTTCCCCGGATTCGTCGCTCTCTGCCTGAATCAGTGTCGTTATCGACTGGTCTGTCGTTTCCTCATAACGATATAATTTAATCTCAAACGAGGTTACCCCTTCCGAAGAAATGAGCACGCTGTCCGCCGCATCGACATTCACTGAAATATTCAGATCGCAGGTTTCCTTTACTGTAACTTTTACGGACTGATCATCATCTGCCAGTGTCAGAGTCGTATCCGCTGGAACATCCGAGAATGAATAAGAGTCCTTTTTCTCAATCCAGTAAAGTTTACTTGATGAGTCAGAAGAACTGTCCGTTGTACCGCAGCTGTCCACCTCCTCATATTCATACTCAGAAAGATCTACTTCCTCACTTGCAGAAAACAAATTTAAGTTTTCAAGACCGGCACCATTATTTTCGTACATCCACAAGGTTGAATCTGTATAATCCCCATTTTCGCTTGTTTCATACGAAATATCTCCACCATAGCCATCAATATAACTGAATGTTGTGTATTCTCCTTCCGCGTCTTTATATACATGGAGAGTCTGTGTTTTCCCAGGATGATTCGAATCATATACCCAGAGTGTCAATTCTTCCTCCTCTTCAAAAAAGTCAAGCACGATAAGTGCATGCGGATCTGTAAAGTCACTCTTCGTTATTCGAAAAAGTACCGGCTGTCCATCCAGCCAAAGATAGCTCTTCAGGCATTTTATAATGTCAGCAAATTTATAAAGATAACGTCCACTATTGGTTGACAAATACGCATGCGCGTATTTAATGTTTTCCAGATAGCCGGAATCCAGACTACCCCAGGAAGACAGCGTTCCTAAATTACCTTCCATCGGATAGAAATTCTGATACATGGTACCATCCAGTAAATACGCAGCAGCAGAAAGATTCATTCCAAAGCAGACCCCTGTTGAACCATTAAGACCATTATTAGCGGCAAATTCCTCTGCTTTTGCCATTCCCACATATCTGTGGAAATACGACTTGTCGATTTTAACAACCTTATTTTTTAGCCCCCAATAATCAGAAACCAATGGTAAATCCAGGGAAGTTGCCTCCAGCGCAACGGATTCTCCGTAGAGTGTGCGATTAGAATCCTCCGTCGTAACATAACCTTTGATTTCAAACGTGTAGTTTTCTCCCCGCGTCAGGTTCAACTCTTCCAGGCCAACCTTTGCTTCTGTTGTTGTTTTATCCTCAATAATAATCGTGTTTTTATCTGTTACATCCTCTGTTGGATAATATGTAATCTCATAACCGGCCGCTTCTTCCCGTATATCCCACTGGAGATAAATCCATCCCACATGATTTTCCGCTGTAAAATTTTTAACCGCCCGCGGAACAATATCGAAGGTTGCCGCCTGCTCCATTCTGGAATCTGTGTAGGTAATAATCGCTGTAGCTTCGCCCGGATTGATATTATCCTCAAAAGCAACCGTATAATCGCTGCCTTCCGTCAGTTCTTCTCCGGTAACGATTGATGTAACTGTTACCTCCGGAGTCACTTCTTCCCCGGTATAGACTGACTCTTCCGGATCAATGGTCACTTTGTTAGAATTGACTGCCACATACACCGAATCGCTCGCACCATCGTATGTCGTAACTGTGACAATGTAAATACCTGCTTTTTCCGCCATAACAGTACCCAGAATACTGGCTACCGCCGATGTATCGTCGCCAACTACAGATGCCGGCTCATCTAATACAATCGCCGTTTCATTATTTACGCTCCAAGTCAGAGGCAGAGCGTTTTCATAAGAATAAGTGTTAGTGATGGAAGCACTGAGAACGATTTCTGAACCAATTTCCACATAAACTAATTCCTCTTCAAAGGAAATCGTTGTTGTTCCAGTTTCTTCCCATTCACAGATAAAACCCAGAATTTCGTTCTGATATTTTCCATTTTCATTATGATCATACCACATACCATTGCTTTTTATGATCACCCACTCTTCCGGCGGAATTTCCAGATTCGGTTCCCCAGAGGCCCAATTTGTATAGTTCCATGCTTCACCTGTAATCCACGTCCATGATTCATCCACTTTATTTGCTCCGATATAGTATCCTCCAGATGAAGCAGAACTTACCAGGGAGGCCACAAGCGTTTGCTCTTCAGCCGATGTGATGGTTACCAAATGTCCGCCTATATTCTCACAATATACTTCGGCAGCCGCAAATGTCGTAGTATCTGTATATAACCTGTAGCTATGTCCATCTAGGGTGTATGTATCGCTCGAAACAGAAAGCGCTTCTCCCGATTCGGAAGCCACTGAAATCGAATCTTCATTGTCTTCGATAATAACCACCTCTTCGATTACCAGTTCCGCATTCTCTTCCGGGACTACCACATCAGAATCTGTATCCGTGTCTTCTGATTCCATCTCAGGCATCTGTTCTGTATCTGTAATACCAGATTCTGTCTCAACAGATACTTCTTCGTCTGCAATTTCAGATTCAGCCTGATCGCTTATTTCCGCATCTCCAGATTCTGTCAGTACTTCAACATCGTTCTCTGCTTCCACAGCCTCCGACTCGTTCCCTGTCGCAGTCTCTGTATCCGCACTTCCTGCCTGCCCCGCATCTTCCGCATCCGAATCTGTTGATTCTTCTGTGCTCCCTAAAAAAGACTCCGTTGTCTCACTCTGACCAGAATTGTCCGCTGTCTCAATGGTCGTCCCATTTTCAGAATTCTGAGTTCCGATCAATGAATCTTCCGCATCCCCACTTATTGTCTCTGCAGCATCGATGATGACACCACCATCGGAGACATTAGTAATAGCATTACTGTCACTCCCAAGAGCAGTACCCGCCGGCTGCATCCACAGCATTACC
>JAJBVF010000152.1 GCA_020859965.1 Clostridiales bacterium | reverse complement strand
GATCAGATGGGTATGGCTTATATGTTTGTTACACATGATCTGTCTGTTGTGCGCCATATTTCGGATAATATCTGCGTGATGTACCTGGGGCAGCTGGTAGAGAAATGTTCCACAGAGGAACTGTTTTCACACAATCTTCATCCATATACGAAAGCTTTGCTTTCAGCGATCCCGACTACGGACGTACATCATCCAATGCAGCGGATCCAGCTGAAAGGCGAGATTACATCGCCGATCAATCCGAAGCCGGGTTGCCGGTTTGCGTCGAGATGCCCGTATGCGACCGCTGCATGCAGTGAGCCGCAGAAGCTGACAGAGGTATCCAAAGGACACTTTGTCTCCTGCTGCAGAGTCGCGGAGATCAATTAAGGTAAGATGCTTTTACTCCGGCAGGAGAGCCGGAGTCGGCATAGATGTGTAGTTGTAACGGTTTTGTTTATCCTGTTTATAACTATGAAAACAAAAAAAGGAGGATTAGCAACATGAAGAAAAAAGTATTGGCGGCATTGATGGCAGCAGTTACCGTTTGCGGCAGTTTCAGTTCGCTGGCATTGGCGGATGAGGAATCAAGCTATGTCCATGAGGCAATGTATGAGGGAACGGCACATTCTGCTACTGTAAAGCACGAGTCGATTTCCATTGCTATGGATACTGAGCCGGGCAACCTTTCCCCGGAAGAAGCGGTAGACAGCGGCGGAAGTATGTGGAAATACAGTGTTTACGAGCGTCTGTTTGAAATCAATGGACTTGGCGGCGGCCTGGTTGGTTCTGTAGCGAGCAGCTATGAGCAGATCGATGATACGACTTATCGTGTATATCTGTATGAGGGAGTTTATGATTCCGATGGAAATGAACTTCACGCATCTGACGTAATCTACGCTTATGACACACTGCTTGCAGCCGGAAACCGTATGAGCGGTGATATCGCAAAGTATGATCATGGTGAAGTAGTGGATGACTATACTGTAGATCTGATCATGAATGAGCCGCTGACCGGTCTGAGTGACCTGAGCGCAATCCTTGCACAGCCGTACGTATACTGTGAGCAGGCTGCGATCGATCACAACCTTGCGACGGATCCGTGCGGAACAGGTCCGTACTATGTAAGTGATTATCAGTCGGGCGCGTCCATTACACTGGAAGCAAAAGATGATTACTGGGCAGAAGGTACCGATCATCAGACGATCCGTCAGTGCGCAAATGTACAGACGATCTACTACAAGGTTGTAGCAGAAGCTTCTCAGAATGCAGTTGGTCTGCAGACCGGCGAACTGAACTTCTCCAGCTATGTATCCGCTACGGATATCGCACAGTTCCAGGAGGGCGGCGCTTACTCTGAGAATTATTATATCGATCAGTTCCTCGACAACCTGACAATCGGCCTTTTCGCAAACTGTGATGAGGAAAGCAGCATCTGTGCGGATGAGAATCTGCGTGCGGCAATCTTCTATGCACTGGACGGCGAAGGACTGGCTCTGGCTTCCGGCTCCAATGGTTATGTGGTAGCTTCTACACTTGGCAACATGAAGTTCATCGATTACAACAGCGACTGGGAGACCGAAGAAAACTATTATCATGAGCAGAACCTGGAGAAGGCAGCAGAATATCTGGCACAGTCCAGCTATGATGGTTCTACCCTTACGATCATTCTGAACAATGAATCCATGCTGGAGAATGTGGCAACCGCAATCGTAGCAATTCTGCAGAATATCGGCATCAATTGCGCGATTGAAGCAGAATCCGATTCCATCACAGACTCCAAGCAGGTGGCTGGTGAGTATGACCTGATCATTACCAAGATGGCTTCCGATGATTACCTTCCGGTTGTATGGCAGAGATGGTTCTCTGAGGCATTCCACAGCGAAAGCCACACAATTTGCAACAGCGACGACCAGACTATCCAGGATCTTCTGAATGCCTGCATCGTAGTTGGCGGCGACACAGAAGAAAACGTAAATGCGTTCCATGAGTATATCATCGAGCACTATTATGGTTATGGTCTGTTCTCACAGCTGACCAGCAACGTAGTGACGAATGATATCGAGACCTGCTGCTGGACATTCCAGGATTATCTGATTCCTGGCGGCTGCACCTATGTAGATAATGAGTTTTAATCTGACCATCTGATGAGTTTGATCAGTAAAACACAATAGTATGACCGGTTCTTTGCGGTCAGAGAAGAGCGGAAGGGCTGGCGATCCTGCAATAACAGGGCAGCCAGCCCTTTTGAAAACAGGAGGAAGAATGAATCATTCACATATAAAAGAAATACTGGCTATTACGGAAGTGATGCCGGAAGGGCAGAAATGTACAGAAGCGATGCTGACCTATGACACTGAGTTTGCAGTGGGTTCTTTGAATGCGGCAGCCTTCCGGGTGGAAGAACGCACCATTGAGTCAGTCACGGTATGCTGTAATGCTGACGGTGATGAGGGAGACGGCTGCTATGTGTTGCTGAAGCTTTCTCCGGAGGATGAGGCAGCAGCTACTTATTTTCCCGGACATCCCTGGGAAGGCGTTGGCGCGCGTGTGATACCTGCCAGCCTTTCTGTCGCACAGACGGAAAGCATTCGGGCAAAAGACGGAAGTGAGATTGCGCCTGCGGACGCGGATAAAAACACAGGGGTGAAAAATCTCCTTGTGGAAGAATTTGTACAGGGCTCTTTTGAAGGATTATCCTACAATCTGTTTCTTCCCCGCGATTATGATCCGGCAAAAAGTTATCCTCTGGTGCAGTTTATTCATGATGCGGCTGTCTGCAGTGAGCAGACGGAATGTGCACTCGCGCAGGGCGTCGGGGCGCTTGTCTGGATGACGAAAGAAGCGCAGGAAAAGCACCCGTGCTTTGTTCTCGCACCGCAGTATGCACCGCCAAGTATCGTGGACGATGACTGGAGCGTAGACGACCGCCTGGAGACGGGAAAACGTCTTCTGGATAAGATCGTTTCTGAATATTCGATCGACAAAAACCGTCTGTATACCACCGGACAGTCTATGGGCTGTATGTCTTCGATGGTACTGAATCTCCGATATCCGGACTTATTTGCGGCATCGTTCCTTGTTGCCGGTCAGTGGGATGAAAGACAATTCCGCGGAAGCGGTCTGCAGGATCATAAATTCTGGTTCCTTAATTCTCAGGGCGATGCAAAGGCATTTCCGGGCATGAATCAGATTCTGGTTGAACTGGAAAAGGATGGAGCGAAGATCGCGCGTGAGGTATGGAGGACCGGCGAATCGCAGGAAACCTATACAAAGAAAGCAGAAGCGCTTCTGGCGACCGGTGCGGATATCATCTATACGCCTTATGATATTACGACGGTGGCGGACGGGTGGCACAGCAACGGCGGTGAACACCATATCAATACCTGGAGACATGCGTATTCCATCGACGCTATTCATGAGTGGCTGTTTGCGCAGCACAAATAAGATGGTGTGACGCAGATAAAAGGACTTAAGGAGAAAACCTGTGGACATTCAATATTTTACGTCAAAGAAGGTATGGGAGGATACCTGGCTGATCACCTCGCACGGTTCTACAAGCTATCTCTGCGCGGGAAAAGAGGAAGCACTGGTGATCGATACGGGAGATTCCTACGGGAATCTGCGTGAATACACTGAGCAGCTCTGCAAAAAGCCGGTGCGGATGGTTTTGAATACGCACGGACATTTTGATCATACCGGGCTGAACGGTTATTTTGACCGGGCTTATCTGGGACGCCTGGCGGCGGAAATTGCCAGAGAGCCGAACGGCGGACAGCCGATCGAACGCTATCCGATGGATTATGAGATTGTTACAGTGGATGATGGATTCGTCCTTGATATCGGAGGTCGGAAGTTTGAGGCAATCCGAATGGACGGGCATTCGCCGGATTCCATTGCATGGCTTGATCTTACGAATCGCATTCTTTTTACGGGCGACAACCTTGCCGGAATGGTTCCTCTGAATTACAAGTGTGTCGATCCTCAGCCGAGTATGCTGCTCTATATGATGAGTGTGGCAAAGCTGCTCGCGAGAAGAGATGAATACGATCTTGTCGGATATGGCCATGGGAGAGAGCTGGTGGATGCAGATATTGTAAACCATGCGATGATGGCGGCATTGCGCGCCCTGGACGGTGAAACCGATCCGGCAGATCCACCCCATCCCAGACCGAAAGAGGATGGTGTCATCGGTCCGGTGGATGTACCGCCGGATCTTACAGGGCATGATCCTGCAGATGATGCTTTTGTCCGTTATAAGGATGTGCAGATCATGTTCAATAAAAGATATTTAAAAGACGCGACGAGATATGATATAGTAAAAGGGACCTGATTGGGAAGGTTCCACTGCAAAAATGGCTCAAATGGCATCATCCTATGCAGGCAGAAAGGAGAGAATCCGGTACATGAAAAGGATGGCGAATCAGTCAGTAAAGAAAAAACAGACTGAAACGGATACAAAAGCAAAAACAAAAATGAAAACGGGGGCAAATGCGCAGACAGATCGCAATGCAAAGAAGAAAAATTCCGCGGGGACAGCTCACTCTGCAACGGACGGATTTGCCAGGCATCGGAATTATTCGATTCTTTTCTTATTGATTGTTGTGTTCGGATATCTTATTTTCTTCCGCAATTCTCTGAGCGAATCGGTCTATATCGAACCTGGAGAGGATTCGATTCTGATCAATAGCTATACGGAGGATGAAATTACGGTATCCTACGCGGATATCACGAGGATTACACTTACTGACGAGGTGGATTTTGGTACGCTGGTCGAAGGAAGCGATGACCGCCGTGTGCGAAGCGGTGTCTGGGAAAATGAGGAATGGGGCGAATATTATCTCTTTGCTCTGAAAAAGGTAGAGAGTGATTATCTTATCCTCGAGACAGAGGAAAAAGTGATCGTATTTAACTATGAGAGCGCCGAGGTCACACAAACGTTTTACACTTCTTTTCAGGAATATCTGGAAGGATTGGACTTACAGGAAATCGAGTACGTATCGTATCTTGAGTGATACGGGAAGCAGAAAGGGATGAAGCAATGCGGTCCTTGAAAGAATATGTGAATGAGCGTGAGATGCGCCGCACTGGCGGGATGCCGGAGCGGGCGGAGTTTCACAGTAAGGGATACCATCGGTATTTCGAAGGCTGGTCTGAGTACCGGGAAGAGGATGCAAAGGGAAAGATGCGGTTAAAAAGGGTTTATACGGGGGTTTACCATACCGCGAAACTGAGCGATAAAAAACGCCGGAACATCCATCTGTACTATGGACTTGCCTGGGCATTTGCTTTTGTACTGTATTTTATTGCAGTATCCCGTCCGCTTGGCAGTAATGCCTGCTGGTATGTCGCAGCGCCGGAAGCCCTTTCTGTGGTGGGATTGTTCTGGATGGGGTGGTCTTTGTTTAATTACCTCACCGCCGGGAAGAATATGACGCTTGGCGAGTATCGCTATGTGGAAGCTCTGAAGAAATCTTCGAGATATACGTTTGTCGTGCAGATACTGACGGCGGTTGGTACGCTCATTTATCTGATTTTGAACAGTGGAGAAGGAATGGCCCGTGAGATACTCTGTATCCTTGCTGTTGTGGTCAGTGCACTTTTGTGTCTGTCTGTTTATCTGCTTGAAAACAGCACTCTATATGACAGTTTCCTGAGTGAGGAAGAGGCGCCGCGTGAGGCACAGCAGATTACTTATGAATAATGTAACAGAAACAGGAGAGAGTGATGAAAACAATTGATTTTTCCCCAAAACATGATGTTATGATCCGACATAAGGATGGTACTGTGACACCAATGGATGTTCCATACTATGAGGTGACACAGCTGAATGAGGACACCTGGCAGATTATGAGCTCCGGGGATTATCATTATCTGCTGGTCGGTGAGGATTCCGGTGTGTCAATCGATACTGGATATGGCGCCGGCAATCTGAGAGAATTTCTGGAAAAACTCAGCGGTAAGCCAGTACCGTGGGTGATCAATACGCACAATCATTTTGACCATACTGCAAATAATTTTTATTTCGATATGGCATTTATGGGCGAGGAAGCAAAGCCTCTGGCTTCGATTCCTTATGCAAGCTTTGAAGGAATCAGTTTTCCGGTTCCGGATTATCCGAAGACTGCGGTGGGAGATGGCGATTTTGTTCCGCTGAAAGGGCGGGAACTGGAAATCATCCGTATCGGTGACCATACCAGTGATGGAATCGCGATTCTGGATCGTAAGAGACGCATACTTTTTGTCGGTGATGAACTGATGTCGCATGGCAAGACTTTAAACGGATCTGTGAGCAAATGGAAGCAGGATCTGGAGAAGCTGTTGGCACATCGATCTGAGTTTGACGAACTATATGGCGGGCAGGGGAAAGTAGCGGATGGCGCTCTGGAGATTTTTTATGAGGCGGCCTGCAAGGCACTTTCCGGAGAAGAACTGGAAAAGCCGCAGCCGGAAAAACCGATGGAGCTTTCCCGGGAATGGGATGAGGAAGGACATCAGCTTTACGACTGTCAGAGACCACACTATGAGGATATTCCGAAAGACGGATTCTTTAAAGAAGATCCGAATATGGTGGAATTTACCTATAAAGGATATACATTCGCATTTGACAAAACACTTCTTTGATACCATATATTGTCAGATGGAAAGCAGATTAAGGAAAGTTCTACTTTTTTCGAAAACACTGTGCAGGAAAATGGATGGAGGGATTTGAATATGATAATAGACGCGAATTTATACTGGATTCCGGAGCAGATCTTTACAGACGATGATCTGATGGAACGTTTTCTTGGTGAAGTAAAATATGGATGGCATGGCCGCTGCGAAACGATCCCGGGTACTGACGGAAAAAAGCAGGTTGTGCTGGAAAAGCCGGAAGGAAGTCCGAATCTGAATTATGTGCAGGGAGATTATGTGCTGGAGAGCCAGCTTGCCGATCTGGACGCAGCCGGTGTGGAGAGAGCGGTGCTGAAGGTTCCCGGCTGCCATGAATGGATGAGCCTGGAATTCTGCAGATTGTTTAATGAC
>JAJBVF010000378.1 GCA_020859965.1 Clostridiales bacterium | reverse complement strand
TTTTTATTTTCATTCCCGCTTCCGTTGTTCATAAAAATCTCACTCGATTCCGCCACATGCAGACAGAACTTTTTTTGCGAAATTCTGTTTTCGTTTTTACCCGTGTACCTGATAGTACCTGACAGTATTATTGCTCTACACTGTAATTCGGTGCTTCCTTCGTGATATGGATGTCATGTGGATGCGACTCCTTCAGTGAAGCAGCGGAAATCTTAACAAATCTGCCATTTTCCTTTAACTCTTCAATCGTACGCGTACCACAATATCCCATACCGGAACGAATGCCTCCGATCAGCTGGAATACCGTATCCTCTACGCTACCCTTATATGCTACACGTCCTTCAACGCCTTCCGGAACAAGCTTCTTAGCGTTGGACTGGAAGTAACGGTCTTTGCTGCCATTTTCCATCGCAGCAATAGACCCCATGCCGCGGTATACTTTATACTTTCTGCCCTGATACAGTTCAAAGGTTCCCGGGCTTTCATCACAACCGGCAAACAGGCTTCCCATCATGCACACATTTGCTCCGGCAGCAATCGCCTTCGTCATATCACCGGAATACTTAATCCCGCCATCGGCAATGATCGGAATCCCATATTTCTTTGCTTCCTCATAGCAGTCCATAACAGCCGTCACCTGCGGTACACCAATTCCTGCAACCACACGGGTTGTGCAGATCGATCCAGGTCCAATGCCCACCTTAACCGCATCAACTCCCGCTTCGATCAGAGCTTTTGTTGCTTCCCCGGTCGCTACATTGCCCGCAATCACCTGAAGATCCGGAAACTTTTCCTTAATCATGCGCACGCAGTTGAGGACATTCGCAGAATGTCCGTGAGCGGAATCCAGAACCACCACATCCACCTGAGCTTCTACAAGCGCCGCCGCTCGTTCCAACACATTTGCAGTGATGCCAAGCGCCGCACCGCAGAGAAGGCGTCCTTTTGCATCCTTCGCGGAATTCGGATACTTGATCTGCTTTTCAATATCTTTGATCGTAATAAGTCCCTTTAAATTGTAATCATCATCAACGATCGGAAGCTTTTCCTTTCTCGATTCAGCCAGAATCTTCTTCGCCTCTTCGAGTGTCACACCAACCTTCGCTGTGATCAGACCTTCTGATGTCATAGAATCCTTGATTTTTCTGGAGAAATCCTCCTCGAACAGAAGATCCCTGTTGGTAAGAATGCCGACCAGCTTTCCGTTCTCAGTAATCGGCACTCCGGAGATACGGAATTTTGCCATCAGATCATCCGCATCTGCCAGCGTATTCTCCGGAGAGAGATAAAACGGATCCGTGATCACGCCATTCTCCGAACGTTTTACCTTATCGACTTCTTCCGCCTGCTGCTCAATAGACATATTCTTGTGGATGATGCCAATGCCGCCCTGACGCGCCATCGCAATCGCCATCCGATGTTCTGTGACTGTGTCCATCCCGGCACTCATCATTGGGATGTTGAGTACGATTTCCTTTGTCAGATGTGTCGTCAGATCTACCTGATTCGGAATTACTTCGGAATAAGATGGCACAAGCAGCACATCATCGAACGTAATTCCCTCGCCAATAATCTTTCCCATGTCTCTTCCTTCTTCCTCTCTTTTGAATTGTCGTAGCACCAGCAGGCAGGCTTTTGCATGTAATGCTACAATACAAACTGCTGCATGATGATTTTCTGTAAAATCTCAGAAACTGTTAAAAACTAACTTTGCATATGACACTGGATAAATCTTTCTATGCAGGCTGAAGGAAAGAAGCGTACCGTGGTACGTCAGTTGACAACAATGCAGTATAGGAAAATTCAGGCAAGTCAGATGCAGAGATTAATTCTTTAACAGGTTCTTACTTTAACAAACACCGAATATCCTGTCAATACCCTTTTAATACAGATTGACCTTTCGAGGTGCAATCCGCCGAATATCAGATATGATCACATCATCCAGCTCTACAGCCAGAAGTTCCTGCCCTTTATCTTCATTAAAAACCATGATATAGCTTTTCTCAGGAGCTTTGCCTGAGGTATAGTCCGTAAGCTTCGCGCCTTTGCTGTTCATGTAAGAGTCCAGGGCATGGGACTTCTGAGGAGCAAGGATTTCCAGATGCTCCACATCATGACTGCATACTCTTTTGCGCTTCTGTTTGGAATAGATCGCGTCAATATCAAGTTCCCCATTCACATAAAGATACTCATATTCTACGTCAAACCTCGGTGCAACAAACATAGTCAGCAGGAAGAACGCCAGCGCCAGGATCAGTAGCGGCCAGAACAAAAGTCCGGCGACTACACAAACCCCCGTCATCACGGGAAACAATCCTTTCAGTATCTTCTTGCCGGCCGACATATCCGGTTTTACCAGAATTTCCCTGTACATATCACTCATTTTTCTTTCCTCCTGTTTTATCTGTATGTCAAAATCACATGTTTACTTTGCGCAAAAAAGGTATGATGCTACTCTCCCAGCATCCATTCAAAAAACGTCAGACTAAGTTCCAGATGTTCCGAACCATATACGATTCCTCCATATACCGTATCTGAATACAACCCGGATTTCTCCACAACAGCCGCATCTGTCAGGTCCAGTGCGCATGGAACAGAGTCTCCCTCAGAGTTTTCCAGACAGATGAGACGATCTTCCCATTTTTCCAGCTGTTCTTCTGACAAAACATCTCTGAGGTCTTCAAAATATCCCCATCCGGCATATTCCTCATACTTGTCCGCATCCATCAGAATCACATCCGCCATCTGCCCGGAAATAACGGCAGAAAATTTCATCTGATAAGCCATCCCGTAATTTGAGGTATCCTCATCATCCAAAATGATAGTGGTATCAAGCTCTATCTCTTCCTTTTGACCAATACCACCGATATAATCCGTAAAATCCGATGTCAATTCGTCTGCATCCACATCGTAAGAATTACAATTGACCATATAAATACTGATCAGAGTGTCAATCTGTGAATTCTTATAAATCGTAACGGCAATGTTGATCACAGCAATCACAGCGATCACGATCACCATCTGAAGCTTGTAATAATCCCACACGTAAACAAGCCTGTCTTTCCAGGAAAGAGAGCGAAGCTTCCTCATCTCTTCCCGAAGCGTATTCCGGATCCTGTCTCTTAATCTAAGGTCATCCATATACCACGCACTCCTTTTACTGCGGGAAAGAATACATCATTGGTTTTAGTTTAACACAAAAAAGGGTAAACTTCTACAAGTTTACCCCTATTTTTAAAAATATTCACCATTAATTCACAGAAGTAAATACCGGCTTCGTGGAAAACCTGTTCCCAATGCCCGTTTCTGTTCCTTAATACATGCCTTCCGGTGAACCTGCCGGCATTGCAGGAGCCGGCTCTTTGATTGTGCCGACCACAGCTTCTGTAGTAAGCAGTGTAGCCGCAACACTGGTAGCATTCTGCAGAGCGCTTCTTGTCACCTTCACCGGATCAAGAATACCAGCCTCTACCATATCTACATAAGTTTCATTGTATGCGTCAAAGCCCGTACCCACTTCAGATTCACGAACCTTATTTACAATAACAGCACCTTCCAGGCCTGCATTCTCTGCGATATAATACAGCGGAGATTCAAGAGCCTTCAGGATGATGTTTGCACCAGTCTTCTCATCACCCTCGAGAGATGCAGCGAGTTTCGCTACTTCCTTGGAAGCGTGTACATATGCAGAGCCGCCGCCCGCGATAATGCCTTCCTCTACCGCTGCCTTTGTAGCAGCGAGCGCATCCTCCATGCGAAGCTTAGCTTCCTTCATTTCAGTCTCTGTAGCAGCTCCGACACGGATTACCGCTACACCGCCTGCCAGCTTTGCAAGGCGCTCCTGAAGCTTCTCTTTATCAAATTCAGATGTTGTCTCCTCAAGCTGTGCACGAATCTGTGCAATTCTCGCCTGAATTGCTTCCTTATCGCCAAATCCATCAACGATTACTGTATTTTCCTTCTGAACCTTTACAGACTTTGCACGTCCGAGCATATCAATCGTAGCGTCCTTCAGTTCAATGCCGACTTCCTCAGAGATTACCTGGCCGCCAGTCAGGATCGCGATATCCTGAAGCATTTCTTTTCTTCTGTCACCATAACCCGGAGCCTTCACACCAACCACCTGGAACGTACCACGCAGTTTGTTTACGATCAAAGTCGTAAGAGCCTCGCCCTCAATATCCTCTGCAAAGATCAGAATCTTACGGCCAGACTGTACAATCTGCTCCAGAAGCGGAAGGATTTCCTGAATATTGCTGATTTTCTTATCTGTGATCAGGATCATCGGATCATCCAGAACCGCTTCCATCTTCTCTGTATCTGTCGCCATATATGCGGAAATATATCCACGGTCAAACTGCATACCTTCTACCAGATCCAGCTCTGTCTGCATGGTCTTAGACTCTTCAATCGTAATCACGCCATCCTGAGATACCTTTTCCATCGCATCTGCGACCAGCTCACCAACCGTCTCATCTCCGGAAGAAACTGCTGCCACTCTGGTAATCTGCTCCTTACCGCTTACCATCTGGCTCATTCCTTTAATCGCTTCTACCGCAGTATCAGTTGCCTTCTTCATACCTTTTCGAAGAACGATCGGATTTGCGCCCGCAGCAATGTTCTTCAGCCCCTCGTGCACCATAGACTGCGCAAGAACAGTAGCCGTAGTAGTACCGTCACCAGCTACATCGTTTGTTTTCGAAGCAACTTCTTTGATCAGCTGCGCACCCATATTTTCGAAGGAATCTTCCAGCTCAATCTCCTTTGCAATGGTAACGCCATCATTGGTAATGAGCGGTGAACCATACTGCTTATCCAGAACTACATTTCTGCCCTTCGGTCCAAGAGTCACGCGGACTGTGTCTGCCAGTTTGTTTACGCCAATTTCAAGAGCCGCTCTTGCGTCAGCACCATACTTAATTTCCTTTGCCATAGCTATATCTGCCTCCTGTATTCAGATTTAATTATAATTATATGGTAAACGACTTCTGTCGTTATAGCTATTTCATTGCAGCTGTAAAAGTACAACAGCCTGCATCTTTTACTCTCACCTGTAAATTCAATCCTCAACAACTGCGAGAATATCGCTCTGCTTTACGATAATAAACTCCTCTTCTCCAAGCTTCACTTCATTTCCTGCGTACTTGGAATAGATTACCTTATCACCAGTCTTAACAGTCATCTGTACTTCCTTGCCGTCAACCAATCCGCCCGGGCCTACAGCCACTACTTCTGCTTCCTGCGGTTTTTCCTGAGTCTTGCTTGTAAGAATAATTCCTGATTTAGTCGTCTCTTCCGCTTCCATCTGCTTCAGTACAACCCTGTCCCCTAATGGCACTAATTTCATATCTGATTCCTCCTTAGATGATCATTTTCTTTCTTTTATTAGCACTCATTAACTTCGAGTGCTAACGAACATCCTTATATTAGTGAAAACATGTTGATAATGCAACTTCAATCAGAGTTGTAAAATGCAGGTAATTCTTTTTATATCTCATATTTTCTTTCAAATACTCTCATTTTCTCAGCAATTCCATTTTTTTGAAAAAAATCGAGTAGGGTAATCTTCCCTACTCGTCGCACCGAATGCATATGAAATTTCAGGACATATCGCTACATACTTCTGAATAGTTCTACATATTTTTACTCTTCTTGATTTCTTCCAGTTCATCGAATACCACATCATTGAGAACCTTGATATAGGTTCCTTTCATACCGGAAGATCTGGATTCTATCACGCCTGCACTTTCGAATTTGCGCAATGCATTAACGATCACAGATCGTGTGATACCGACACGGTCAGCAATCTTGCTGGCCACGAGTATGCCCTCTGTACCATCCAGCTCATCAAAAATGTGAATTAATGCCTCAAGTTCTGAGAAGGAAAGGGTACTGATCGCTGATTTTACGATCTGAACCTTGCGGTTCTCTTCCGCATTTTCCTCGTTGACAGAGCGCATCATCTCCAGTCCGACTACTGTCGTACCATATTCACTGAGAATAATGTCATCAATATCATACTGTCCATCGCATTTATACATAAACACGGTGCCAAGCCTCTCTCCGGCGATATCGATTGGATTGATAATAGCCTGATATTTTCTGACATTTTCTCCGACAAACCCTAATGTTTCCAGATTTACATTTTCCTTTGTGGAAAGAACGCCAAGAAGACGCTCATTCAGCATTGGATCAATAAAACCTCCGACTCTGTCTACGATCAGTTCTGTAATTTCTTCTACTCCATCACATAAACCAACACCCAGTACTTTTCCCTTCCGGCTGATCACCAGAATATTTGAGTCCAGAATCCCCGTAAGCACATCACAGATGTCATTGAAAACTACTTTGCTGGTGTTGTTATTATGCAACAGTTGATTGATTTTTCTGGTTTTATCCAGCAACTGTACACTCATTCCGTACCTCCTCCGCACTCACGACTTCTTTTGTTCTCCGCGTCTGAAACGGCAGACATCACACATGTACGTTTTTGTTTTTTATAATAACATGAAGTTTTCAGAAAATCAACCAGAAAGTTTTGAATTTAATATATATTTAGGTGAATTTTATTCGACTGTTTTGGCACAGACAAAGCCGCAGGATTTATCCGCGCAGACCAGACGGTTTCCCTTTTCTACCAGATATCCGCCACATTGCGGACAATGCTCCGCAGATGGTTTTGCCCAGGACATAAATTCACACTCCGGAGCATTTTCGCACCCGAAGTAACGGCGTCCTTTCTTCGTCTTGCGGATCACGACTTCTTTTCCGCACACCGGACAGGGAACACCGATCTTTTCAAGGTAAGGCTTTGTATTGCGGCAATCCGGGAACCCCGGACAGGCAAGAAACTTTCCGTGCGGTCCATACTTTACAACCATATTTCGTCCACACTCTTCGCAGATAACATCCGTGACTTCATCCTCGATCGTCACCTTATACAGGTTCTGCTCTGCATCCTTTACAGCCTGATCCAGATCAGGATAGAAATACTCAACAACCGTCATCCAATAGGTTAAT
>JAJBVF010000083.1 GCA_020859965.1 Clostridiales bacterium | reverse complement strand
GCTTCGACAATCGGAATGACCATCACGCCCAGCAGAATCGCAATCAAATACTCTGCCTGCGCGAACGCATATTCAGGCTGTGGAATATTTCAGCCATATTGCAATGGACAAGAAGTAAAGAAGCTGGCAGGAGCCGTGATTACGACTCCTGCTCTTTTTTATGCGCAGAGCCGGGCAAGGTGTATTGCGGCTAAAGCCCACGAAAGCAAAACATAAAATCCATTGGTTTATTCGATTGCAGCCGATATTCCTCATGCGGACGTGCCCCCCAGGAATCGTCGCCTCCAACTCCCATCTGAGCAAGCGCCGCTCTTACAACTGTATAGTGTGTCTGCGGAAGTTCATATGTATGCCGCGCATTTTCAAGCTCATGTGAGGTATATGGTATTGCCGAAAAGTCCATTCCTGTATGATTGTGGCTATAATGCCGGCAGCACTCGTTCTGCTCTGATTCACTTGTTTCAAACGTTTTCACACCGCCTGTTTCCGCTTCGCCGGACCAGAACAGCAGCCCCTGTTTCCGATCATCCGTCACCTTTGCCCAGCGCACCCCTGTCTTATTTCCGCACTCCTGCGGCACAAGATACCGTGCCATGCTTTCACTTGTGGTACTTCTGTAAATACCATTTTTTGCTCCGCCTTCCCGGTCACTGTAAGTTTCCTCCGGTCCAGAACCATACCATTCAATCTGGTCATAATCCGCATCCAGCTTCATGGAAACTCCAAACAGCAGCATTTCCGGGAAACCCTCTGCTGGATTATAATGTAAATGCACCTGCACAGTGCCATCTCCATATACCGTATATTCCAGATCGCAGGATGCCAGCGGGATCATTGGCAGCCAGTATCTATAATGCACCATAACACGATCCTGAAATACCTTCCATTTCATAGAAACAGGATTGGGGTTTCCCTGATTTTCCGGATTTGGATTTTTCACACTCGCATAAAGACTTGCGAGCTTCCACTGGCCGTATCGCACCGCTGCATCCGCTCCATTGTCATTATCCGTAGGGGCGCGCCAGAAATCCGGCCGCGGACAGCTCTTTAACATCTCTTTCCCGCCAAAGCGATAAGAAGTTAAACCGACATGATCTGCGAAAAGCACTTCAAAATGCTCCCCTCGAATGCCCAAATTATCCTGTCCGCACACAATTTCAAAAGGCAGCGTTTTATCGGCAGCCAGAAGGATTTTATCATTCGCTAAGCGGCTGCATTCCATCAGGGAAAAAGGATGCATCACTGTTGCGGATCTCGCATAGATACACTTACCATATACATATTGGCCAAACGCAATTTCATACCCATGCTCCGCCCACAAAGTATCCTTCTTCAGCCGGAAAGAAACAGTCACTGTATATTCGCCGCAGCCTTCGCACTCTGTAAACGGAAGAGGAAATGTCCTTTCTGAGAGCGGCGGTACCGATATCTCCATTTGCGACTCACAAATTGTGCGTCCGTCAAGCTGCAGGATTGCCACACACTCATATTCCGCTGTATCTGTAAACAGATTCAGATTCTTTATTCGTACCTGAGTCTCGGACGGAAACACCCGAATACCCTGATAATAAAACTTTACCGCCTGCATCTTTGGCGACTCCGTTCGGTCTCCTCCATAGACAATCCCATTCCCGCTAAAATTATAATCACTTGGCCGGTCATCAAAATCTCCGCCATATGCTTCATATGGAGTCCCAAATCGATCTTTTCTCGTAATAGACTGGTCAATATAATCCCAGATAAATCCGCCCTGATACAGTGGTTCTTCTTCTGTAAGAGCAGTATATTTCTGCATTCCTCCGCAGGAATTTCCCATCGCATGCATATATTCACAGCAGATAAAAGGTTTTCTGCGGTCATTTTTCAGAAAGGATCGAATCGTTTCTGCCGGCGTATACATCTGACTCTCCATGTCACTGGTATCATTATATCGTCTGTCATTAAAAATTCCCTCATAATGCACCAGGCGAGAAGGATCCTTACGGCGAAACAGCTGAGACATCTCGTAAATTACACTGCCGCCATATGATTCATTTCCACAGGACCAGATCAGAATGGCCGGATGATTTTTATCGCGCTGGTACATGGAATTTGCACGGTCCAGCATAGCATCCTTCCATTCTTCATGATCATTAGGGACCACATAGTCTCTCTTAACCTTTTCCTGCTGGTACGCGACCCATGTGCCATGAGATTCCAGATTCGTTTCATCAATCATATACAGCCCATATTGATCACACAGACCATACAAAAAAGACTGATTGGGATAATGAGAAGTACGAATTGCGTTAATATTATTCCGTTTCATGGTAAGAATATCCTGCAGCGTCTCTTCATAAGTCACCGCACGCCCATATTTTGAACTGAAGTCATGGCGGTTTACGCCCTTAAAGACAATTCGTTTCCCGTTCAGGTGCATCATATGATCTTTCATTTCAAATCGGCGGAAGCCAACCGCCTGACGGATTACTTCAACCGTCTTCTCCTGTTCATCCAAAAGTTCAATCCAGAGTGTATAAAGATTCGGATGTTCTGCACTCCACAGTCTGGGGGCAGATATCTGCATACTCATTTTCAGGTCAAATTCCGTATATCCCGCTTTTCCATTCTCATTAGCGTCGTCAGATGGGCCACCATACTCAGGTCCGTCATCACAGGTCTTTCCAGCACATTTCTCTGCACTTCCAACCACGGTTTCTCCATCCTTTAAAGTCAGAAGAGCTTTTCCGTTCCCCCATACCTCCATGGATATCTCCAGTCTGGTATCCCTGTAATCGTCATCCACAATTGTACGCACACAAATATCCTGCGCATGTACTTCAGGAGCCGCATACAGATATACATCCCGGTAAATACCAGAGAAGCGAAAAAAATCCTGGTCTTCGCACCAGCTGCCGGCAGTCCATTTAAACACCTGCGCTGCAAGCTTGTTCTCACCTTCCACAAGATAAGGCGTCAGCTCAAATTCGGATGGGGTAAAGCTATCCTCGCTATAACCCAGATATACCCCGTTCAGCCATACCGCCAGCCCGCTTTCGACTCCCTGAAACGAAATAAAAACCCGTTTTCCTTTCATTTGAGGCGGCAGATAGAAATATTTCACATAACTTCCCACCGGATTGAATCGTTCCGGAATTTCACCTGGAGCTACACATTCATGTCCGTCCCATGGATACTGTGTATTGACATATTGCGGACTATCGTACCCTTCCATCTGAATATGCGCTGGTACACGTATATCGTCCCAGCTTTTACAGTCACATGACGCAGGCTGCACATCCTGCTCGGTATCCTTACGCCAGAAGTCCTTTATCGCATTCTTATAATTATTCGCATAAGAAAATTTCCAGAATCCATTTAAAGAATATACCAGACTGCTCTCATTCGTCTGCGCTTCCTCCATTGAGGGAAAAAAAGCATGGTCTGAATGTGCCGGAAGCCTGTTTTCGCAAAAAAACTGAGGGTCTTTCACCCTGCTGTAATTAAAATCCGTCATCTGTTATGTCCCTTTCATTATCTGTCAAAATGCTATCATCGGTATAGAAACCGGCTTTTCCTCTGCGGGGAGCTGTTCGTTCGACATCACTGCATAGATTTCCTCACTGCATTCACGGATACTGTCAAACATTTCCTGATAGGGCTGACTGCATATGTCAAAGAGACCAATATTATAGTTTTCTCCGTCAAACCGTCCTAAAACAAACTGATCATAGCATTGAAAATAATGACAGCCAACTCCCGCCGGATGCGCTGCTACACGCTCGCAATAATAGCGATAAGCAGTTCCGCGTTCTTTTTGTGTAAGAACTCCTTCCAGCCCCGTAGAATCCGGTCCCGCATCCAATGCTCCAAAATGAAATTCACCAATCAAAACCGGAAGATCAACTCCCAGATTTGTGATGTTCGTGATGGCCGCAGTCGGATCTACCGCATAACAGTTGATGGAAAATACATCCAGATTTTCCCGCCCTGTGACCAGATCCGGATCAGACACCCATGCCCAGCGCATTCCAAGAATCATATGATTGGAATCCACTTCCCGGCACACACGGCAGGGGATTGCAAGATAAGCCCACAGCATTCTCCGTGAAAATTCCCGCAGATCCGCGCAGGAAGCTTCCGACCACTCCGACACCTTATCCGGCAGGATTCCCGTTCGTTCCCGGTCTTCTATTTGTTCCGGGTTCTCCAGTTCTGAAAAATCAGACAGGAAACTTCCCCACGCTGCATTCAGAGCTTCAACCGACCTGTATTTCTCCTTCAGAAATTTAATAAGCTCTCTTTTGCAAAATGTATCCGCGGGATTCAAGAGGACTTCATCCGCAAGCACAAGATTATCTACAAAAGCCCAGGCTGGCTCATTACGAAGAAAATACCCGATCATCAGAGGGTCCGATTTTCGCTTTTCCAAAGCCATGGCCGCTTTTTTGGCATTCCTTTCAAATTCCGGACTGAATACGTCCGGGAAGTCACGGAAGATATGTACGTCAGTATCCGGGAATTCCGGAAGTGAGGTCACATAAGGGATATCCTCCGTTCCCAGCAGTCTTTCATCGGACCAGTTCCCGAGCGTGTTCATCCCATTCCTTTTCAGCTGTGTGAGTACCATATTCTTCCATTTTTCGTACCAGTCATCCCCAAGACCCCTGTAGAGATTTGCCTGTTCAAATGAAAACAACAGCGAATCCCGCTCCAGAAACATTCCTTCATATTCCGGGTCGTTCCTGTCCGGGAGCCAGTCCAGCCATTGCTCCACGCCTTCCACACGGCAGTCAGTTCCGACACCGACACAGTCCGGTCCCATGCTGAAAAATGCATATCCCAGCGGATCTACCAGATACCATCTTCCCTCTGATTTGCATTTGCTAAAATATCCGGTACCCTCCTGAAGCTTTCTTTTTTTCCATCCTCCAAAAATACTCCAGTCTTTAAACGGATACTTTTTTATGGATCTGCTTTCCTTCGTCTGTCTTTTCAAAAGCTCTGAAAGCTCTCTGACATTTTCTACCTTGCCTGACCAGGTTTTCCGTTTGTTCTGTCCAAGTTCATCGACCAATTTCCCGGCAGGAAGAAATATCTCTTCCGGATCGTCCATCAGCATCACCGGATCGGAAATTATGACTCTCAGATCATGAAAAGAGGGCAGAGACGCAAAGACTGCTCTGGTAATTTTGCTGCGGTCCGTTCTGCCGCCATGACAGACAATTTTAAGTTCCCCGACATTTGCTTTTGGAAACAATTCCTGCCCGTCCAACCAGTTGGCATCAATGCAAATCGGGGTGGCTACATCAGAAAGAATGCCCAGACGTATTTCTGCCACCATCTCCTGCCCCTGGTACAGAAAGAAACCAAATGGTACGCAATGTTCTTCCTTTGTTTCCAGCCAGAAAAAAAGATAACGGCTGTTTCCGGTAATAAACTCCGTCAGATCAATGCCGCTTCCATTTGCTTTTAGTGTAAGGCAGGCTCCATTCCCGTATCGTTCCCGAAGGACAGCCCCATCTGTCAGAAGTTTTTCTGTAATCTGAATTTTAGCTTTATACTCTCCCATACAAATCCTCCTGTCTCCGTCTGTACCCGTAAAAGATGCTATATACTTTCATACCTACTTGCAACAAGTGCAAGGGACTGTCCTGAATCGTAAAAAATCCTTATAATGTGGGCTGCGTCAGGAGATACACAGGGAATTCCTTTCGCAGCCCTTCACACCAATATTACTTTACAGCAGCGTTCACCTGCTCTATCACATCGTCAAGCCCATCCGCCTGATACCCGGCAATGATGTCATTCCACATGGTTTCTACATCATCGGTTCCGGTCATGATCGTCAGCATATCATCCGCTACCGTCAATGATACATCACCGTTCATGCTCAGATACGCAGATGTACAGTCATAATTGTACTCTGGAACAGTTACTGTACTTGCCAGTTCAACCAATCCTTCATTTACTTCATAATATTCATCCGGATAAGTTCTCGGATAGACTTCATCATCCTCTGGCGTCCAGTAGACCAGATACTGGAACACATCAATACTTTTATAGGTGTCATCCGGATTGCCGGTTCCATATCCTTCATATGTAATATTGCCATCCTCATCGTAGCCATAGGTTTCGCCTTCAATGCCGCATTTTGCCAGCAGCTCTCCTTCCGGCGAACACAGATAATCATAGATAGCCAGAATCCGATCCAGCTTTTCTTCATCCACAGCTGAGCTGATGTACGATTCACTCCAGGCGTAATCAAATACCGGATATGCCAGTTCGCCATTCACATCCTGCATAACTGAGAGGAATTTTACGTCGTCAAAGAAATCATTTCCGTAGATTTCCTCCCAATATTGTCCTACATCATTGTAAATGTTGGTGGCACTCCCATCAATCAGGATTGCCGCATTCGACCCCTGCAGGAACTTCTCCAGAGCCTGTGTGGATGTTGTCACAGCAATATCCTGTTCGATACTCCCCTCTGTATACATATCGCGGAGAAGCTGGAAGGTCGGCAGCATATCCGCGCCCAGTTCTTCACCGGCGAAATATGCAGGAACATAAGTATCGTCGCCATTATCAACCCAGTAGAATGTCACGCCGTCATTCGCCGCCAGCATAGATGTGTATGGGAAAAACTCACCCGCAAGGAGACTATAACCCTTTGCGGTCAGCCCCTGCACACTCTTTCCTTCCGGATCTGCCTCTATAATAGCCAGCATCATTTCCCGGAATTCATCCCAGGTTTCCGGTTCTTCGGTAATTCCCGCCTCCTGTGCCAGATCCCAGCGATACGCTATGACACGATCCTGCACGGTCTCAGCCTGATCATAATAGGTCTGGCGGAAAATGCAATATGTCTTACCGTCTACCTGGCAGGTCTGCAGCTCCGTGCTGTCCATATAGTCCTGCAGATACGGATAGGCCGAAAGATCCGACGGTATTTCCTTCAGCAGTCCCTGCGTCGCCCATGTCGCAAAGGTAGACTTCGTGCGCTCCGCCCCCATAAAGAGATCCGGCAAAGATCCGGAAGCTGCCCACAGCTGAAGCTTCTGCTCATAATCATCCCAGCTGATATTCTGAGGT
>JAJBVF010000422.1 GCA_020859965.1 Clostridiales bacterium | reverse complement strand
AACTCAGGCACATAAGCTATCGCCAAATTGTATTAAAAGTTGAGTGGGGATTTCGATCACCCGGATGTCATCTGGATTCAATGTCCGATACTCCTGGCGAATTTTCTTTAACTGCGCCTGCACATCCGGCTCCTGCTCAGCTTCGTCCAGATAGTATTTCCACCCGGATTTCAGGGCATCGTTGGGATGGCTCTCCACCCAAAGACGGCCAAGAGAGTTCTCCACCATATAGCGCACGATCCAATCCGGCGTGAACAGCTGGGTCGCGGAGGGGATACGTTCCTTTGTGATTTTCACATTCTTTTTCAAGAGCGCAAAGGTTTCGTCTTTCGGTTCGGTATTGTAATACTGATACAACCAGCCGATGATCTCCACCTGACCGCCGCGATTTACGTCGAAGTCCGCCTCATCAATATCATGCACCAGATGCCAGACAACCCCGTCCTGGTCAATAACGGACAGGTTTAGCAGTAACTCAGTATAATGCCCGGTCACTTCAAACAGGGCAGGCAAAATCTCGTTCAGGGCGTTGCACTGCTTGATGAACAGCAAGCGGAACGCATCATCCAGCTTGTTATCTTGCTTCATCTGAATGAGAGCAGTTTCCTCTTGAGCGGTGAAGGGCAGATCGGCGTCAAAGGGTGTCGTAACTAGATCCGGCTCCAGTTTGCCCGTATCAGAGGACAGCACACGAATGTGGGAGGGAAGATAATCGTTGACTTCCATGAAGCGCACGGCGATCAGACGGTTGAACCATGTATAGGCTACTTCCTCCATGATATAGTTATAGGCGGTCTTATAGTTCGCATCCATTTCCTTGCGACGAATCACATCTACAAGCTGCTTGCGCTGCGCCACCTGATGACCACTAATGGAATATGGTTCGGCAGTGCCAATGTCATAGAATTCCGTTGTGCCTGTAGATTGAGGCAAGGAACTAGCGATGCCACTTTCCGTAATGCCCATCAAACCAGCACGGTAGCTGATGTCGGCGATTAGCTTATTCCGCGCCCAAATTGCAAAATTCTTAATGACTGTCTTATTCATATTGGTTTCCCTCTTAATGAATCAGTTGTACAAATTGGTCAGCTATCTCATCTATAGTAAAATCCGCTGTTTTTAACGCCAGCATATCTGCCAATATTGGACTATACTGCTTGACCGTATCCTTAGATATGTTATGCCACACAGGTAAGATCACCTTTTCGCCATCTTCCTGTTTTGCAAACAATCCATTTAGTTCCTTCCCCGTCCAAAATTTCTTGAAATAAATCTCGGACAAAATAACAACGCCATATCTTGAATGGGCTAGACCATCGTCAATAGATTGCCTCAAGCTATCACCAACTGTCATAGCATACTTATCTAACCACACTCTTGCTCCTCTCGAAATTAGAGCTTTTGCCAGTGGTTCTGCCACAATTTCCTTATCTTCCGAAGCATGAGAAATAAAAAAATCGCATTCCTTTTCCATCACACAAACCTCTTGGGGAGCACTCCTTAAGTTGGAGATGACTTTGCGTTGTGCAGCTATTGTTTCATCCTGTTTTGCTGTTATAGCCTGAAACACCTTGTTTTGTTCTTTTTGAAGCAGCTCCTGCTGCTTTGCCAATTCCGCTTTTTTCTTCCCAATCTTCTCCTGAATTTCAGACTGTTTCTTTTGGCTCTTATTTATCTTATCATTATCGGAAGATATAGAGCGTTGCTTTGTCTTCAATGAAGATGGAGAAGTATTCTTAGTCACAGATTTCTCTGTACGTCGAATAGAACCTCTATATTTGGCTTCCTTTCTTGTTTCATCTGATAGTGCTTTACCAAGTCTTTCAATATCAGACTGCAAAGACTTGATTTTATTTTCAACCTGACTTATACTCATATTACACACCTACATTTCCACGTTCAAAATGATATTCTCATCTAACTGCGCCAACAAAGCCTTCCGCAGCTCCGATACATATCGCTCCACATCCTCTTCGTTTTCCAGCCGCCAGGAGGATGTTCCTGCAACCTTTTTCATGGAAAGGTTGCGGGTTGTCCGCACCTTGTATTCAACTGGCGGTTCAGCAACCATAGGCTGATCATCGCCTTTTTTCTTTTCCAGCTCCCTCAGGCGACGAGCTTCTTCCTCGGCCTTTTTGCGGGCAATTTCCGCATCCATCGCATCCATATCATTCAGCAGGCGGATTTTCAAAGCATCTGCCTTATCCGCATATCCACGAAGATGGGAGACATTGTTGCAGCGTTCTGCTCCATTTCGGATTTCCGCAAACTGGTCAAGATAGCGCTGACGTTTGGATGTCTCGTATTCCTTACCTTTTAAAACTTCCAGCACTCTAGCCTGTGCCTGATCAATAGAATCCAGTACTGGTCCCGATTCTGATTCCAGAATTTTCATATATGCCGTTGTAAATTTCTGGCGAAGCTCAGGCAGTTTCGGAATCTCACTATATGGCTTCTGTCTGCGTACAATGGAACGGAGCTGAGATACCACACCTTCCAATTCCTGATCCACGATATACGTCTTACTGTCATCATAGATGGCCAGCACATCAAGGACTCGGGTAAAAATTTCTTTTTGTTCGCCGCCAAAGAACTCTTTTACAGGTGCATAATCTTCACCAAACTCTTTGAATTCATCTGCGCGTTTGGAAATCGTCTGGAAAAATTCCAGAGGAGCCTGAATCTGAAGCACAGATTGCAGCAATTTCTTACCCGATACAAGAACTTCTTTTCCTGGATACTCGTATGCACGATATTCCGGCTCCAGACGTTCAATCTCATGGATTGTATTCTCACTGTATCGCTGGAAGGTTTTCATCATGGTGTCCTCATCTTCAGATGAGGATATGCCATGAAATACTTCTTTCATCACATCCCGGACCACTTTTTTGTCCTTGTCAGATACGCGGACACGTTCCTCCATCAGCAGCTTTTCTGTGAAGGCTTTTTTTGTAATATAGCCGATGATTTCCTCTGCGGACTTGTTCATCAGGGTAACACTGGCTCCGTTTACAGTAAACGCCAAATCGCCGCGTTTGAACAGCCGGGCCACCAGCCAGTGAACATCGTCCTCCACAAAGCCGTAGGGAGCTTTCATGAAACGGTCTTTTACCGTCTTCATGGATGTTTTCATATGCATCCGGGAATTCCCGGAGATAAAGCTCAGTACATCATCCAGAGCGTGAACATTGGTCTCTGTGACTTCTCCCAGATCAAGCGAAATCTGATTGCTGTTCTGGAAGATTTTCCGGACGTCTGCCTCACTCATGGCCGCATCGATATAGGACAGTTTGTGATAGACGGTCTGCACCAGACGCCCAAGTGCCTCGTTCATACGGTTGGAAACTTCTTTTGCCTGCACACGGGCAATGTCGCCATTGACGTATATTGTTGCTTCTTTCAGACTTTCCGTCAGATACAGCTTCGCGTTGCCGTTGCGTTCCCGCATTTCCACTCGTTTTGCTTCCTTGATGGTCTCATATTTCGTCAGCTGGGTGGACGTGTTCAGCCGCAGGAATTTCTCGATTTTCAGATAGACCCGGATTTCCTCCAGAAATGCAGCGTCATTTGGCAGCACCACCAGCACTTCCCGCCCCTGACCGGACATCATGCGCAATGTAGCGTCATCCATGCCGCCCTCATACCATGGAGTCAAAATGCGCAGACCAATGTCATACTTCTGATTGGATTTATATGGCCGGTCATCCACATTCTGGTTAAAGGAAAAAGCGTAGCGACCGCCAAAAGCAGGATACTGATATTTTTTCTCTTTAAAGATGTCCTCAAAAATCATCTCGGAAACCTTGTTGATGACTTCCGCCATCTCCACGTTCTGACTATCGATTTCCCGATTAATCTCCTGCTCCTCATCGGTCAGGAAGACATACAGATTTCCGTTCTTCTGCACCAGCATCTGCTGGGTAAGGATTTTTAGTGCTTCTTCCACACGCCCTTTCAGTTCAATACGGTCATCATCAATATGCTCGACCATCAGACTGGTAATATTATCCAGATTGGATTCGATCTCCAGTACATACTTGATCATAAACAGTGTCTTTAAAACGTTGATTGAAAATACATCCCGATCTTTACCTTCCGGATTGATCTTGCTGTTGTCATAGGCCCGCACGATCACGCCCTTATGCGAGTGGTCGAGGAAGTTTTCCAGTGCATCATAAAATTTATGGAAAGGCACGATTGCACCCGTCTCCTCGTCCATCAGCTGCACCGCCGATTCCTTAAACAGTGCCAGCATGGAACGTTCGCCCTCAGAGAGATGCTTGCCCGATGCGCCATGGGTACGAATGGATGTCAGCACACTGGCCAGAAGATTAAACTGATACGGCACAAAAGGGTAAACCTCAGCAAAGTTTTCCGCAGAGGAATAGAGCTTTTTCTCCACGCCGTCGTTAAAAACAATCAGATTCTTGATAACGGTCGCCTTCTGGTCGTAATACAGTCGCAGAGTCTGTGCAGCCGTTTCATCCTTCTCCAGGATTCTCTTTTTAATAACAGCATCCACGTTAGCCGATGACAAGGACAGGCGGGTATCAAAACGTCCCTGAATTTTGGAAAAATCGTTGCCTTTCACCTGTGTGATAGAATCAATATCCTGCTGGCTGGTCACAATAACCCATGCCTTGCCCATGCATTCCTTGCCCAGCTCCTCAGTCACAGTCTGGAGGTTGAGCATGAGTTTGGAGTTATCGCCGATATATTGGCCAACCTCATCTACCAGGAATACGACATGATGGTTATTTCCCATTTTATCAATATACGCTTTGACCCGCTTTGCAAAGCCTTCTATACTGATCTGATAAGGCTCCACCGCCTTCTCGCACCAGTTACGGGCAGCGGATTCACTCATAAAGCCCATATCAGCCAGAACATCTACAACCGTGTCCTGAATGAAATCAAAATCCTGCCGGGAGTCCTCCCATGCGGAACCATATTCTACCTCGAATGCTGTCCTAAACTCATCCATCCGTCCCTCATCAGAGAGATGGCGTTCCAGATCTGCCAGATGAGGCATAGAACCACAAAAGCCCTGCATCTCGTTGAACACCTTCAGGAACACGTTCACAATGGCATCTTTATCCTGTTTGCTGGTGGATTCGCTTTTGGAGTCGATATTGAACAGAATAACATCCGTAGGAGTATCCGCAGCCAGCTTCATGTCCGCCAGCACCATACGGTCTACGATCTTATTATCGTCTATAAAATAATCCAGTGCATGTTTGCCGGCAACAACCTTATTTCCCAACAGGTAAGACAGAATTTTCAGGAAGTGTGATTTACCACTCCCAAAAAAGCCGGAAATCCACACGCCCATCTTCGGCGTTGTTCCGACAATACCCTTTTTATAAACAGAATACAGATCCGCAAAATGGCGCTGTAATTCTTTTGTAACTACATACTCCTCCAGTTCCTGAGAGGCATTGGTTTCCTCGCCCTGCCCTACGATAATTACGCCCTGAATATCACGGTCAATCTCCTTTTTAAACATCTCTTTAATCAGCATCTCAATACCTCTCCCTTATCGTACGAGCTTAAAAGCCCGGTAGTAATTATCGTCCTTTATCTCATTGAACAGAATCAGTTCCTGTTCGTTATATGTCCCTGGGAAGAACAGCACCACTGGAGCTTTGACAAATGCCTGATGCAGATTGTTCAGCACTTTGTGGGAACGCAGGATGGGATAGCATTTCCCTATTCCTGTCAGGAATACGACCGCATTATCCGGCGTGTGATCCTTGATATACTGTACAATCAGGCTGTCATCGTCGTTGATTTTCATGGAATTGTTGATCGCTTTCGTGATCCGTTCAAATCCACGCTTCTGTTCAAACGTATAACATTTATCCATGAAATTCTTATCAATCAGAAAGTCTATGATAATGTCATAAAGGTCAAAAACAACCAGTTCAAAGCCATCTGTCCCTTTCTGATTTTTATTTTTCAGATAAGAAATACGCTCCCGAACCTCCAGCTCCTGCTCCGGAGGGTAGTCAAAAACCCAGTAATTCACTTCATTTGCACGGCCACTGCTGCTTCGGAAGGAAGGCTTGCGTATTGCCTGCTCCATTTCATCGAGCCGCGTTGACAGATCTGCCATTATCTCACCCCCGTCATTGCTTTTACGAGAATTCCCATATCGTGGTCATTCAGCCAATGCTCAAATGCCGGATCTAAAATCGGGCGGAATATTTTTCTGGTATCTTTCGCTTTATCTGTCATGCCAGCCTCATAAAGCATCGTCTTATAGCAGCGACCAAGTCTCTTCAAAGTAGCATCCGTCCATCCGGCCACTTTTTCATCCTGCTGCTGTTTGTCCTTGAAAAAAATCCCGATATCGCTGTCAGCAAGCTCATTACTGCCAATAATCAGCTTTTCTCGAACAACCTCATACACAAAATCGAAAAACAATGTATCACTGGCCATAATAGCGGCCAGATTGAACAACTTCTGTGTTGCCAGATCACTGTCTGAGAACACAGAGTAAAAGCTTGCATCCAGACTCTGCACCCGGGTGACCACCGTATTGCAGATCTGCTTTGCCCTTGCCGGAGTAGGCGCTGCAAACAGATTTTCCTCCTGACTCAGCCGTTTGATATCCTCATAGGAATTACCCATGTCCAGAAGCTCCACAACCTTCCGAAATTCCATAAACCAGAAGGACAGCTTGACAGCACCGGCACTGTATTCATTTCGTTTCATCTCGTCACTCTTCCTTATACATTTTTATATTCGGTGCTTTCTCTATCAGTATCTGGCAGAGGGATTACTTCAACAATATCTCCTATATCGCACTTCAAAGCACGGCAAATACGCACCAATACTTCCAGCGACACCAGATCATCCCGTCCCATTTTGGCGATTGTATTCGCACTGATGCCTGCAGCTTCTGCCAGATCTTTCTTTTTCATCCGTTTATCAATGAGTAACTTCCAAAGTTTATTGTAGCTGACCATTCCGACTGCACCTCACTCAAAGACGTTTTTTCTGTAAATTTTCATAAACAACTGCCTGTAATCATACCATATAGCAGTAAATTTCCTGAATTGAAAAAGTAAATTCCAGTTCCATCTGGTTTGAACCAGCAGTTACTAT
>JAJBVF010000502.1 GCA_020859965.1 Clostridiales bacterium | reverse complement strand
GTCTGCCCCTGTACACTGCGGCGAGCATTCCAAGCGGCACCGAAACGATCAGCATGATCAGCAGCGACACAAATGCCAGCTTCAGGGTCGGAAGAAGACGCGATGACAATAGCTGAAGGACCGGCTTATGCATGGAATAGGAAGTGCCAAAATCCCCCTGCAGGCATCCGGCCAGCCAGTTCCAGTACTGTACCAGAAACGGTTTGTTCAGTCCCAGCTCCTCCCGGGTCGCCTCCAGCACCGCCTCGCTCGGCATGGAACCGCTTGCGGAATACATGGCCGTCACCGGATCGCCCGGCGACAGATAAGTTAAAATAAATGTAAGGAAGCTGATCCCAAACAGAACGATGAGCATCTGAAGGAGGCGCTTTCTGATTTGTCTTACGTTCATAACCCCCTCCGATTTCTCACAGCCGATACGGCGTGAACGGTATTATATCCCGTCCGATAGATTGATACCACATTTCGAACCATATTAGCCTGCTTTTTCGAATATGGGCTGTTTTATAATTCTTTTGCTTTTCTTCTGTGTTTTTGCCGATGGAAGAATTACTCTTCCATCGCCACATCCGCCGTGATCCAGTAATAATCCGCCGGTGTACATTCCAGTCCGCTTACCGTGTTCTTCGCCGCTATATAGATCGTCGGATAGCTGTAGAACGCACAGCACGCGTCATCCATCAGAATCTGTGAAATTTCCCGCTCGATCTCCACACGTTCTTCTGTATCAAACACTGTTTCCAGAGATGTGATCAGGGCATCCACCTCTTCATTCGCATATCCGTACTGGTTGTAAACCGCGTCGCTCTTGAAATATTGCTGCAGGAACACGGCTGCGTCGCCGGAGTGGAATCCGCTGCTGTTGAAAATGCAGATATCGTAGCTTCCGTTCTGAATCGTTTCCGCCCAGAGATCCTGCACGTAATTCAGATTCAGCTGAATCCCCAGCGTACCGGCCGCATACTGAAGTGCCTCGCAGATGATTGGAAGCTCCGCTCTGGTCGTATAAGAGTAAACCTCCAGAACCACCGGAGTCCCATCTGCTGTCTCGAGAATGCCATCGCCATCGGTATCTGCATATCCGGCTTCTTCAAGGACTGCCGCTGCATTCTCCAGATCGTAAGTATACGGGTTCTCCAGTTCATTTACACCAAGCGCCTCAGAGGCAAACGGCGTATTCCCTGGCACAAACATCCCATTCATCTGCACTTCACAGATTGTCTCCATGTCCAGGCATTCCAGCAGCGCAATGCGGAGTGACTTGTCTTTAAGAAGACCATTCTGGTTCATCAGTCCCCAGTCCGTGCGAAGTCCGTTGCACAGTTCCAGAATATAATCGTCATTGTCCATGTAAGCAGCCGCGTCCGTAGTGCTCAGGCCATAACAGGCGTCCAGCTCACCGGACTGAAACGAGAGGTTCATGACTGACGGATCCTGGAACTGCAGGAACTCAATCGAATCCAGCTGAGGTTCTCCGTCCCAGTAATTCTCATTTTTAACTACATTCAGCGTCATCGAGATCTGATCATTACTCTCGATCACATACGGACCGGTGCAGATCGGACCCTCGTCCGCCAGATTCGTCAGATCCACCGTCGTATCAAAGATCACAAAAAACGGATCAGCCAGCATACCCGGAAGCGTCGGCGCCGGTTCGGTCGTCGTGATCGTAAGCGTCTGCCCATCCGCCATCATGGAATTCAACGAGAAAAAATCCGCTGCTCTGGCTGAATTGTCAAAATCATATTGGATAGACGCCATCGCAAGCTCTGCCGTCAGCTTTGTCCCGTTGGAAAAGCATACGTCATCCTTAATTGTAAATGTCCAGGTCAGTCCGTCCTCCGATACCGAATAGTCATCCTTCGCCAGCCATCCGACTGTATTCATGGAAGAATCCAGCTTTGTCAGGGTCTCTCCGACGCCCGCGCGTTCAATCATCCAACCATCATACTCATTGCTCGGGTCAAGGGAGCTGTAAGTCTGTGTCTGTCCGAACACCATATGTCCGGATGCCTGTGATACCAAAGCCGTTCCCGCGGTGAGCACCATGACCAGAGCTCCTGTCACAAGCAATTTTATAAGCGAATTCCGTTTCATCATTGGCCTCTCTTTCTCTCTTTCCTTTTCTGTTCCTGCGCTTTCCTGTCAGATAATTCTCAGGGCATTCAGAATAGCTGACCGCAGACCGCCCGCGTTCCCCTTCGGTTCTGAATTATTTTTCAAAATTATACTTCTCATTCTCAGGCGAGGCAAGCCCCACCGGGGGTTATCCAGCTATTCAAACTTTTCATAGATATCCATTCTATTTGGGAATATTCCGCATATTACTCACCGAACCATCCGGTACCCCGGAAATTTTCATGATATGAAACAAGAAGTTTCCCCTGTCACGAAAAAAAAGCAGCCCCTGCGGACTGTCTCTTAATATGCGCACGGACGCATATAGAATTATAGCAGCTATGCGGCCAGCGCAGACGAGCAGGAGTCGGAAAACCGCCTCCTGCTCGATCTAAGACTCTGTCTCTATTTTATGCTTTACATACTCCACAAATTCTTCTGCCCTGACCGGGAGCTCCTCGCCACGCCGTTTGACATATCCGAAAATAATTCTGTCCTCTTTCAATCCCGCGATCGGTGTCCCCGCCACCACGCCATTTTGAGGCGAAGTCAGGTAAGCGGCGCTGATATTCGAAAGATTCCCCGCCTGCAGCAGCCGCGACATGATATATTCGCTGTTCGTGGTCACTACGGTCTCTGCCGCCTCTATTGATCTCCCATTTGAATCAATCACATCCCAGTAATTATCCGGGGAAAATTCATCCGGAAAACGCTGAACCAGCCTCAGACCGGCCAGGCCGTCGGCGACGCTATCCATTTGTGCCAACTCGCCGTCCTCTGATCTGTCTCCTGGTTCACTGCCTCTTTTTTCGCTCTCTCCGGAAAACAGCATGACAGAGGTCTGCGCCAGCTCCGTAAATTCCAGATAATTTCTCATAAGATACTGCAAAAAATCCGGTTTTTGGTTTTTTATCACATATACGAACCCAACGTCGTCAATTCTCTCTTCCAGTCTCCGTACAATATCCCGCGTTCCGGCAGAGACAACCTCATAGTGCAGGTTTTCCTCCTGATGCGCCGTATAAAACTCAAGAAAGGTATCCGAAAACCAGGAACTCGGGTTGCAGGAAAGATGCAGCGTATCGATTTTACTTTCCGCAGGAATCGTCTGCATCTCTCTTAGATTATCCGTTATGTTCCTGGCGTACTGGTAAACAGACTTTCCCTCGGCCGTCAGCAGAATCCCTTTTGCGTAGCGATGAAACAACCGCACTTCGAGGGTTTCCTCCATCGCCTTTATCGCCTTACTAACGCTCGGCTGGGACATATGGAGCATCTGAGATGCTTTGCTGACAGATCCCGTCTGCGCACAGGCCACAAAACATTCGATCTGCCGCAGATCAATTTGCTTTCTGTAATTCATTTTTCACCATTTTCATAATATATCCGTTTTCTGCATCATAAATGAAACAGGATCATCCCGCCCTTCTGCTCGTATCCGGTATCCCACAGCCTCGCCAGGTCAAACCAGACTGCCTCTCCATATGTAACGACCTTCACCCGGAAGTCTTTTCGATCCTCTGCTTCGGTTTTATAACCGGTGAGCATAAACCAGTGCCAGGTATAATCATCCAGTGCCTGATCCTTGTGTCTCAGCATCAAATAAGGAATTGGTATTTCCCGGTCAAGCTGCTCTATGATCACCTGCTCGGCATCCTCCAGGCTTCCATCACCTGAAAAAGAAGTCATTTCCAGCGATGACTCTCTGTCATGAAGATAATTTCCAAAACAATCCATATACAGATTCAGCGTATCGATCCCGCCCATTCTCGGATGCAGATAAGGCTTCATCTCGCCGGCAAATTCCAGATACTCTTCCATGGTAAGATCTGCGGAGGTATAAGGGCACAATTCATACTGCCCTTTATATAGCTTCAGATAGATACAGCTGTCACAGGCCGTGACCGCCGCACACCCTCCATGCTTCATCAGAAATCCAGGAAATTTATCCTGATCCCAGCCATAATCATCACCCACTCTGTAATAGGAAAGTTCCTTCTGCAATTTCTCTTACCTCTTTTTCTGTTCGTATATTATAAAAGACTAACGCCCGCAGCTCCATATCCACCCGAATCTCATTTCCATTCACATGCACGGCGGCATAGCTTCCCGTGATCATCGGCATCATCGGCGGCAGGTGTCCCAGATCCACATCCATGACGACCGGAACTCCTTTTCTCCCCGCCACATCCAGCACTGCCTGATAGCGATCCAGATTGATCATCGGCTCCAGACCGCTCAAAGGACGGCCGATCAGGAATCCTTTGACATAGCGGAACCAGCCCGCATGCTCCATTTGCCACATCGCACGACGAATTCCAAACACATTCAGGTCGCAGGCCTCCAGAAACCAGATGATCCCGTCCTCTTTGTATTTCTCCAGAAAATCTCCCGTCCGGTCATAGCAGGTGCCAAGCAGATTCACCAGGCAGTCCATGCACCCTCCCAGAAGCCGTCCTTCAAATACAGTCTCCGGAATCTCTTTTCCCGACAAGATCGAATTCTCCGGATCCTTCCGGATCCTGGCATCTGAGGGATCTGCATCTGTTCCAGACGGATTTTCTCCGGCCGCTCCGTTATAAAATTTCAGCACACGCTTTTCCGTCAGATTGTATCCGGCAAGCGGGTTTTCTTCATCCTTCTTCCCTTCCAGCTCCCACTTCGGATAGCCCTCCACGGAAAACACCGGATTTGCGTCCGCACCAGATGCCATCTGTACTTCCAGACGGGCAGCAGGATCCGTCTCATACCCACATCCATTTCCGGTCAGCAATGCAAACGCATCTTTCAGCGATTTATGCTGCGGTTTCATTCCAAAAGAAGCCGCACACGGTCCATAAATGGAAGCCGTATCACAGAGAGTCGCCAACAAATAGGTCATGTTTGTATTATCCGAAAATCCCATATACCACTTCGCCGGAGCCTTCGCGATCGCATCCCAGTCCACATGATCCAGGATTTCACACATCAGCTCGCCGCCTCCACAGGAAATCAGAATATCATTATCCTTTGAGAGATAATAATCTGTCAGCTCCCGTCCGCACAGTTCTGGTGTATTGCTGATGCCGACACCTTCGCCCGCATAGCAGTTCGGTCCCAGATCAAGATGATACCCCTGACGTTTCCAACGCCGCTGGGCATTCTCAAATGCGCTCCTGTACGGCTCAATGTTGCACCCAAATGAGGGTGCTACAAATCCGATCGTACCGTTTTTCGTCAAAAAATCCCCGTATTTCATATTTTTCATCTCCCAGATTTATCCAGACTATGCTATGCTTTACTGTTATTTTCCGCTTTTAGAGGCAATTCTAGCATAATTATGCATGGTTTACAAGAGAATATGCGAACAATATGTTTATCCTCTGCCTGCAAATGTTCAAAACCATTAATTGGAACAGATTAGAAAAAACAGCACAAAGAGTTTACGTTTCCTGCCAAATCTAATATAATCTGAAGTGGAAGTAATTTCATCTGTGCGTCTGGCGGTGAATGTTCCGGCCGTTTCTCCAGAACACTGGTACATTGCTTCGCGGGAATAAACCAGCGGATACAGAATTCACAGAAACAGGTCAACCGCACGGATACAAATACACAGAAAGAACGGGTAAGAACAGGAAAGGAGTTTCCATATGAACGACAAAAGAATCCGGCAGCAGTTTGACTTCTGCCTGGAAATGGACAAAGAAAAGCTCATCGGCCGTCAGACTTATCTGGCGGACGGCAACAGAAAGGAAAACGATGCAGAACACGCATGGCATATGGCGGTCATGACGCTTGTGCTGAGTGAATACGCCAATGAAAAGATCGATGTATTAAGAACGATCAGCATGCTTTTGATTCACGATGTAGTGGAAATTGACGCAGGAGACACCTACGCCTATGATGAGGAAGGAAAGAAAACGCAAAGACAACGTGAGCTGGCTGCGGCAGACCGTATCTTCGGCATGCTTCCGGCCGATCAGGCAAAGCAATTCCGCGCACTCTGGGATGAATTTGAGGCATGTGAAACGCCCGAAGCAAAATTTGCACGTACCATGGACAATATCCAGCCGGCCATGCTGAATGATGCCGCCGGTGGAAAAGCCTGGAAGGAAAAAGGAGTTCGTCTGAGCCAGATCCTGCAGCGCAATGAGAATACAGCCAAAGGATCGGAGGCGCTCTGGGCATACTCCCGCGAAAATTTTCTGGAGCCGAATCTGCAAAATGGGCAGATCAAAAACACATGATATAACTTCGCAAGTCAACAAGCAGCTGCTTTTGCTGCGAGTATATTACTCACGCTGCATCCTCGGGACAGCCGCTGCGTGATTTCCGGGGATGCGCCGCAGTCGGATACCAGAGTTTTGCAAGGCTGCGCCCCGCAAGATGCTCGACCTTGCGCACTTCTTCAGCATAATACTGTTCCAGATATTTCCGTGTCTCAGGAAGCATCGGACTTTTATCCTTGTCAGGAATCAGGCATTTTCCGCGTTCCCTGTCATAATAATCCCGGAACCGCCTGTAAAGTCCCGGCGCCCAGTAAGTCATCGCTGCAAATTCATAAAAACCATAATTGAAGCCTTTCAATATCTGAAGTCTTTTCGCCTGGCTGCCGGAAACGGCCCGTTCATTTCCCTCATTTGCCCGGATGGAGTAATCAATACTCTCATCTTCATTTATCCCAATAAAATCAAAAAGCTCTCTGCATGCCTCTTTTTCATCACGGACAAATTCCTCAAAGAAGACAAACCGCATATTCTCTTTTGGAAAATACCGCAGATACTCCTCTATGCAGGTGGCATATTTGCTCTGAGAAAAGACAAGATACTTTAAACGCTTTCGCATGATCTGCCGCTCCTGCACCCTGTCATCCAGCACAGAATGCACATACCGGTCAAAAGCAACAGCATGTCCATATTTCTGATCGTCTTCCACAGCGTTCGCCGGAAGGAATCCTCGTGCCAGGAAATACTTGTAAGAGGAATAAGAACGCTCCACCGGATTCCGCATCATAAAGATCATTTTCGTGTCCGGGGAAAAATCATGG
>JAJBVF010000526.1 GCA_020859965.1 Clostridiales bacterium | reverse complement strand
AAAAATTTCTCATATCCAGCGTCTGGCAGACAGAGACGATGTAGAACTGGTAGGCGTGACAGCAAAGCATATGGAAAGCGCCGTATGGGCGAAGCAGCGCTACGGATTCGAGCATGCGGTGGAAAGTCTGGAGGATCTGATCCGCCTGAACCTTGACTGTGCATTCGTACTTTCACCGAAGCCATGCCATCCGGAGCAGACGAAGATGCTGCTTCAGGCCGGTGTGGATGTGTTCTGCGAAAAACCGCTGGCAATGACACTCCGTGAAGCAGATGAGATGGCGGAGATGGCGGAAAAAACAGGAAAAACTCTGATGGTTGGCTTTAACCGCAGATTTGCTCCTGTATACAGAAAGGCAAAGGAAGCCTATGGCGATCTGACACCGGATGTGATCATCGCACAGAAGAATCGGCCGGCATCGGAATACCGCGCGACTCTTGAGAATGCGATTCATATGGTGGATCTGATGCGTTATCTCAGCGGCGAGTGCGTTCATGTGGAGGCTCATTCGATCTTTACCGATCCGTATTATGAGACGCTGACTACCGCACAGCTGCAGTTTGAGAATGGAACGGTCGGCATGCTTGTCGCAGACCGTGCGTCCGGACAGTGGGTAGAGACCATGGAGATCCATGGACACAACCGCAGCGTATATGTAAACAGCCCGGATACGATTTCTGTCGTAGACAGTGAGCAGAAACATACGACGACCATGACGCCGCTGGCTATGGGATGGGCAAAGGTAGAGGACAAGCTGGGCTTTACAGCGGCAGATGATCATTTCTTCCATTGTCTGAAGACCGGTGAGAAGCCGCTGACAGATGCAGCGGATGCTTATAAGACGCATGAACTGATGCACCGGATCCTGAAGTGCGCGGGACTGCCGGATCTGGGCGAATAAGGAGGAGAATAAATGTACAAAATCGCAGGACATACCATGGGAACTCCGGAATATACCGTGCTGGAAGCACTTCAGCTTTTCCATGATATCGGGCTGGACGGAGCGGAAATCGTGGTACAGGATGACTACAGGAGCGGACTTCCGACCAGATGTTCCGAAGAGGAGCTGAAGGCGGTAAAAGAGAAAGCGGAGGAGTTGGGGCTCCGGATCATCGCTCTGACTCCGTACAATTCCAGATTTAATGATCTGGACGAAGCAGTACGCCAGAAGGAAGAAGAAGATCTGATTCGTTGCATTCAGTATGCGGACTACCTTGGAGCGGAATATATCCGTATCTATGGCGGAAATTATGCGGCAGGGGATACCGACCCCGATGAAAAAAAATGGGGAACTCTTGTGGAGAGCATGCGCAGACTCGGAGATGAAGCGGAAAAACATCAGGTAAAACTCGTGATCGAAAATCATTTTAATACCATGACGGTATCTGCGAAGCAAAGCATTGCGCTCTCCATGGCCATCAATCATCCGGCAGTGGGCATTCTTTACGACCAGGCAAACCTTACTTTTACCGGCCAGGAGGATTATCTGACAGCGATTTCTCTTCAGATGGAAAAGGTTTATTACATGCATGTGAAGGATCTGAAGTTCAAGGAAGGCAATCAGGGATTTGTATCTTCAGACGTCTCTCATCCGAAGGAAGAAGAACGCAATGTGGTCACAAAGATTGTCGGAGAAGGTGAACTGAAATGGCCGGAAATTCTGAAAAAAGTAAAAGAATGTGGCTATGACGGATGGCTTTCTCTGGAGTATGAGAGGAGATGGCACCCGGATGACATTCCGGACGCTTCAATCGGAATGAAGAAGAGCGCGGATTATCTGCGCACCATTATGTAAGCAGTCAGATACTCCGGTGCAGGCATACGGACATCCTCTGATGGGACAACAGGCACTGGAGTATTGGACCCTGGCGGGAATAAATCCGGCAAAAAACAAAGTAAAATCAAAAAGGAGGACATGAAACATGAAGGGAACGAAGAAAGTGGCGGCAATGATCATGGCAACGGCTATGATGGCAACAACTGTAGGTATGACAGCCAGTGCGGATGCAGAGGTAAATCTGAAGTATGCGACTGTATTTACCGCAACCGGTACACAGGCGGACGGAGCTCAGAGACTGAAGGAAATTCTGGAGGAGACTTCTGACGGACGCATGACGCTGGATCTGTATGCGGCCGGAACCCTCGGCGACAAGGTGGCGACAATGGAAGGCCTTCAGATGGGCACCATTGAGATGACTGAGTGCGCGGCTACGGATCTTTCCGCTTACAGCAGCATCTGGTCTGTATTCAGCCTTCCGTATCTCTGGGATAGTGGGGAGCAGGCTGTAAACACCCTCATGGATGAGAGAGTGCAGGAAATCCTGAATGCGGATGCAGAGGCAAACGGCTTTGTGATCATCGCATGGACGGATATGGGAAGCCGCAGCATCCTGAACAAATCGAACGCCGTATATACGCCGGAAGATCTGAACGGACTGAAGGTTCGCTGCATGGAAGATACCGTATTGGCGGCTACGATCAACGCAATGGGAGCATCCGCGACGCCGCTGGCGTGGAGCGACTGCTACACCGCACTGCAGCAGGGCACGATCGACGGTGTGGAGAATTCCCCGGCAGTCATTCTTTCAAGCGGTATGACAGAAGTGGCAAAATACTTCTCTCTGACTGAGCAGTTTATTATTCCGGATCCGGTTTTTGTCAGCAAAGTATGGTTCGAAGGACTTTCCGAGGAGAACCAGGAAGCACTTCTGGCAGCGGGCGAGCAGTTTACAGAAGAGTGGAATGAGAGCATCTGGCCGGAAGCGACAGAGACTGCACTTGGTGAGCTGGAAGCAGCAGGTGTTGAGATTAATGAAGTAGATAAGGACTCTTTTGTTGAGGCGACACAGTCTGTTGTCGATGATTTTCTTGAGAGCGCGGATGAGAGCCAGGCATCTCTGTATGAGTTGCTGATGGAGGTTCGCGAGGATTATTGATCAGGATGTTTAGCAGCCGGAATCGAAAAAATTTAAGGTGACTATTATTGCGAATGTATTATTCCGGAATTGCGGGGGCGGGCAAACCTCTCCCGCGATTTCTGGGAATACGAATAGGAGGCTTGAGATGAGTCGGAGAATTCAGGATCTGAAGCTTGCATTTATCGGTGTCAGCCACTGGCATGTTCCGCTTTATTTCCGGGCAGTCTTAAGTGACGGGCTGCAGGTGACGGCGGTCAGCGACCCGGATGAGGCGATTGCAAATAAAAATGCAAAAACACTTGGCTGCAAAGCCTATACAGACGGAATTGAACTGCTGGATGCAGAAAAACCGGATTTCGTATTCGCCTTTGCGCCACACCATGAGATGCCGGAACTGGCGCTGGCACTGATTGAGAGAAACATTCCGTTTGCCATAGAAAAACCGCTTGGAATCTGTGCAAATGATGTGGAGCGCGTTATGGAGGCGGCGGAAAAAAAGAATGTTTTCTGTGCGATTCCGTTTGTATGGCGCTACAGCGATCTGGTACAAAAGTTTAAGGAAGCGGTTCAACCGGAAGAGATCGTACATATGGCCTTTAAATTTGTTGCAGGACCACCATCCCGCTATCTGGCCACCTCAAAATGGATGCTGGAGACGAGTCTTGCGGGCGGAGGCTGCATGACAAATCTCGGAGTCCATTTTCTGGATCTTGCGATGTATCTGACCGGCTGTACGGAGGCAGATGTGCTTTCAAGCTGCTACCATCGTTACACAGAATATGATATTGAATGCTATGCGAGTTCCCTGCTTCAGATGAAGACGGGTGCGTCTGTGGTACTTGAGACCGGATATTCCTATCCGATGGATGTAACACAGCGCGACAATCGCTGGAACATAGTGACAAAGAATGGTTATTATACACTGGAGCAGGATTATTTTGAACAGCGGGTTTACGGAGAACCGACAAATCGCCTGGTAATGAGTACGGACAGTGATGTATATTATCCGATCTTTGTGCGTGAAACACTGAAACAGTACCTGAACGGAGAAAAGCCGCGGGCCTGCCTGCCGGAAATGCTGGCGGTTCGCAGGGTACTGGATGAAATGGACCGAAAAGGATAAACAGACCGGAAGAGAGGAGCTTTTGATTATGAAAAAAATGTATGGTGTGATCACGGCAATGACAACACCTCTTACAAAAGAGGGAAAGGTTGATACAAAAGCGATTGAGGAGCATGTAGAGTTCCTGATTGAAAAAGGAGTAAACTGCATTTACCCGTGCGGAACGACAGGTGAGATGCTCAATCTGAGTCTGGAAGAGAGAAAGCTTGTCGCTGAGACAGTTTTGAAAGCCGTAAAAGGCAGAGTAATCGTATTTATCCATGTAGGTGCTCAGACGACAGCACAGACGATCGAGCTGGCACAGCATGCGGAAAAAATCGGCGCAGATGGTATCGGAGTTGTCACGCCGGCATTCTTCGGCCTGAAGGATAAGGCGATGGTGCAGTATTATAAAGATGTAGCGGCATCGGTTTCTCCGGATTTCCCGATTTATGTGTATGTGATTCCGCAGTGCGCTGCCAACGATATTTCCGCAGAAGTGATGGCTCAGATCGCGGACGCCTGCCCGAATGTTATCGGAGTCAAATACAGCTGGGCTGACTGCATTCGTCTGAAGGATTACCTGAATATCCGCAATGGAAACTTTTCTGTCCTTTTCGGACCGGATCGTCTGTTTTTACCGGCACTTGCCATGGGATGCGACGGAACGGTATCCGGATGCTCAGGTCCGATGCCGGAGCACTTCGTTGCAATTTACCGTGCATGGCAAAAAGGCGATATCGAGGAAGCTCGTAAGGAGCAGGTGATCGCGAACGAGATCTGTGAAATCATGAAATCCGGAGCGGATATGGGTATTTTCAAAGCAGTGCTTGATTTCAGAGGACTGACAGGCGGCTATATGAGACGGCCGCTGTTGGATCTTGATGAAAAAGAGCGGGAAGCGCTGAAGGCTCAGATTGCGCCATATCTGCCGTAAATACGGCAATCAGACTGACGAGACTGACGCGCGAATCCGCATTGACATATCTGAGAAGAATGTCGGTTGGGCTCCCATCATTGAGATGACAGAAAATGTATGAAAACAAATGCTGGATATTTTGTCTGTGATACTGAACGGACTGATAGAAAAAAAGGCAGAAAGTGAGATTTTGCACCGGCAGGAGGTAGAACATGAGAATACTGAATTTTGGATCAATGAATATTGACTGTGTTTACAGAGTGGAACATTTTGTCCGGCCGGGAGAAACACTTTCTGCCCGTTCGGTGACAAGAAATGCAGGCGGGAAAGGGTTTAATCAGTCCGTTGCCCTTGCAAAAGCCGGATGCGAAGTCTATCATGCCGGACATATTGGCAGCGACGGTACGTTCCTTGCGGATTTGTGCAGGGAGTATGGTGTAAATACGGAATTTCTGACACAGGTCGATGTGCCTACAGGCAGCGCGATCATTCAGGTGGATGATGACGGCGGGAACTGCATTCTTTTATCGGCGGGAGCTAATTTTGCCGTGGATCTGTCATTTGTACAGGAAGTGCTGAGCCACTTCGGAAGCGGCGATCTGATCGTCCTGCAGAATGAAATCAGCTGTATGAATGAAATCATGCAGCTGGCAGATCAGGCGGGAATGCGGATCGCGATTAATCCGGCGCCGATGAACGATGCGATTTCTCAGGAATCGCTTGCGCTGGCAGAGTGGATCATCGTAAATGAGACGGAGGCTTATGAGCTGACCGGAGAAAAGGAACTTCAGAGGCAGCTTTCGGCACTGAAAGAACGGTTCCCAAAGGCATCGTCCCTGGTCACATTGGGGGAGCACGGAGCCGTGTATCAGACGGCGGATCAGCTGTATTCGATCGGAACCTGCAAGGTGGATGCGGTCGACACGACGGCAGCCGGCGATACGTTTACCGGCTTTTTCCTCTCAACGCTGGTGGAGACGAATGACCCGCAGCTGGCGCTTCTGACGGCAACAAAAGCCTCAGCACTTGCGGTTACCAGAAGCGGCGCGGCAAAATCCATACCGACTCTGGAGGAAGTCCGGGCGTGTGAATTTGCACCGGCAGCGATCGCGTGAGTGCGAAGCACGGAGCAATCGACTTTTATATTTAGTGGTGCCCGCGAAACGGGCATGAGAGTTTAAGGCCTTAAAACGGGAAGAAAGTTTGTGAGCATAAGTTTTTATAAATGAACTGTGCCGCTAAATTCAGGAGTTTGCGGCGGAATGGAGATTCCTATGAGAAAAATAGTATTAAATGCACCGGGAGATCTGCAGCTTCAGGAGAGCAGCCTTATACAGCCGATGGAAAGCGAAATGGTAAGGGTAGACGTCAGTGCCTGCGCAATCTGCGGAAGCGACCTGGCACTTCTTTCGGGAAAAAGAGATTTAAGCAAAGAAAAATATTTTGGACATGAGTTTTCCGGCGTAGTGACTGAGGTGGCTGCGGACAGCTTTGGGGTGCAGCCGGGAACGCGTGTGGCGAGCGAGCTTTCCAGAACCTGCGGGAAATGCTGGCACTGCATAAACGGAATGCCGAATTACTGCAAGAGTATGAATGACGCGCTTCTTCCGGGCGGGTTTTCGGAGGATACGCTTGTGAGAAGCTCGGAAGAATACAGCTTTCTGAGCGCGATTCCGTCTACGGTCGATGACGTAGTGGCTTCCTTAATGGAGCCGACCAACTGTGCATACCATATCGCGATGCGGACTGCCATGAAGCCGGGTGATAATGTAGTGATCTTCGGCATCGGCGCCATGGGTCTGATCGCCGGAATTATTCTGAAAAGCATGGGTGCAGGAAATGTCGTTGCGGTCGGACGCAGACCGGCACGGCTGGAACAGGTCAGAAGCACGGGCATTTTTGACGCGGTAGTCACAAATGACGAAAAGGGAATGGAACAGGTCAGAGAAATCTGCGGAGCACCGGGCGCGGACATTGTGATCGAGGCAACAGGAGCAGCGCCGGTACTGGTAGACGCTATGAATATCGCGAGATACGGCGGCAGAATCGTGGTGGGAAGTGTGTACAGCGGAACGGTTCAGGAATTCGCACCGCTTCCGATCTTGAGAAAAGAGCTTTCAATCGTGGGAGCAAAAGGCCCGACAACGTATCGGAAATCCGATGGCACATCTGCGGTGGTAGGCGTTCTGGAGCGCATTCAGAGTGATCTGCGAAAGATCATCAGAGTGTACGATTA
>JAJBVF010000348.1 GCA_020859965.1 Clostridiales bacterium | reverse complement strand
ATACCAGGCGTATCTGGCGAGAGAAGTGGCGCAGCTTGCCTCGAATGGTTCATTCGGATCATATGGATGCTGGCTGATGACGTAGTTTTGTTCTTTGCCAAGCGCACACATGACATTGACAATCAGCTGCGCTGCCGGCCATGGCACAGGTCCGGTGCAGGGGCGGATCATCGGTGAGGAAAGGACAATTTTGTGAAACAGATGCGGTTCCTGTGCAGCCAGCGCCGCGCCCACGCCGCCGCCTGTGGAATGGGCAAAAAGCAAGAGCGGAAGGGATTGTCCCCAGTGTGCTTTTGCGGACAGCGCGGCATATTTCAGATCGTCTGCGTATCTTTGCCAGCTGTCGATATGTACGAGTGATAAATCATTTTCTGTAAGGCGGTAAGACCGCCCATGTCCGCAATGTTCCGGGATGCAGACATGATAGCCCGCTTTTAAGAAATAATAGATGACTTCAAAGTATTTATCCGCTGTCTCGGTGAAACCGTGTGCGATAACGAGGATTCCCTTTACGGTGTGTGTTCCTGCGGTGCCCGAACCTTCACTACTTGAATCTTCACTATCCAAATCTGTGGTATTTGGATTCACCGTGTCCGAATCTGTGGTGTTTGAATCCGCGGTGTAGAAGGCACAGTAAATCGGGTGTTCCGGCTCCCGCAAAAGATATTGTTCCTCCCGGCGCGGAAGGATAAAGGGAAGGATGTGTTTGTCAATATATTCTGAATAATTCTCTTCTGGTCTCATGGTGGAACTCCTGTCTGCTTAATTTCTATGCTCGCTTTTGGCGCGTCTCTCCCGGATTTCGGCTGCGAGCTCTTCAACTTTTTCGTCTGTCAGCAGGTACTTTTTGTGGAACAGCCATACGGCGATGAGAAGCCCTGCGATCGGGAAAAGAGTCATGGTCATGCGCAGCCCCGCCACGGAAGAAGCGGCTGCAGCTGCAGACGATGCGGCGTCCGTATCTGAGCTTAAATGGCATACCGCAAGGCAGATGGAAGCGACCAGAGCGGCGATGCCGGAGGCAAGCTTTACGACGAAGGTCTGCATGGAAAAAATGACGCTTTCATCGCGGCGATTGTTTTTGACTTCCCCGTAATCTACTGTATTTGCGAGAAAGATGGTCGTGAGGACGGTCAGCATGCCGTTGGCCGCAAAGATCAGAAATCCCGGGATAAACAGCAGGAATACGTTGGACATACTTGTAAATGCCAGCACGAGCAGGACGATATAACCGGCCACTGCCATGCAGAAGCTGATGTAAAAAATGCGGATGGCATTAAAAAATCTGCGCAGCAGCGGGAAAAACAACATCATCGCGAGAATCTGTGTCGCGCCGCCGAACGTGTTAAACAGTGTGTAGGAGCTGTACCAGGAATCACCGCCGAAATCGTATTTGAAGAAATAGATCACGAGGTTTGACGTGATATAGACGGAGCAGTTGATCAGCACGATCGTGATCACAACCGCCATGGCCTGGTCGTTTCGGAAGAGCGCCTGAAACATCTGCCCGACAGACGGGGATTCCATGTCTACGGTCGATTTTTCTTTGATATTCAGGCAGGTGCAGCTGATAAAAAGGACAAACAGAACCGCGATAATCAGCGCGAACCATTTAAAACCGCTGCGCTCATCACCGCCGCCTAATGCCATCACGCTCATCATCGTGATTACCGTGATCAGCGCGGAGCCGACGCCTGCGGCACTTCTGGCGAGCGTTGTCAGGTTTTCACGCTCTTTGCCTCCCTCTGTGAAGGCCGGGATCATGGACCAGTACGGAATATCCATGATTGTGTAAGTCATGCCCCAGAGAATGTAAGTAACAGCCGCATATGCTACAAGGCCGGAGCCGTTGAGTGCAGGCGGGGCGGAGAACATTAGAAACAGGATGATCGCGTTCAGGATCGTACCGATCAGGAGCCACGGCCGGAATTTGCCGAAGCGCGTCTTTGTCTTTGCCACGATCACACCCATGATCGGATCATTAAACGCGTCAAATACACGCGCAATCATCAGGATCACGCCCATCGCGATTGCGTTCACGCCGCAGATGTCCTGGTAATAATAAAGGACATAGCTTGCTGAGAGCATATACACCATGTCCTTTCCCACAGCGCCAAGGCCGTAGGATGCCTTTTCTTTCACAGAAAGTTTCACTTGAAAAGCCTCCCTCATTCATAAATTAAGTTACATTATATCAGCTTAGCGGGGCATTCACAAGAATAAACGGATTTAGTAGAATTGCAGCCAAATCATAAATGAATGCGAAAAGTAAGAATATAGGTTGCGACTTATAATAGCATTATATCACAACATATTATATTTGCAAATGCTTTTGTAAATAAAAACTTTAATTAGATGCGTTAAAAATGACTGCAGATAATACAGATGGAAATCTTACCTGATATCGACTGCAAGCCGGAAAATGATGACAAAAATAAGATTGACTTTATGTGGGGCAGCAGGCATAATGATTTACTGTAAAAGCGGTTTTCTTCTTATTGAAATGCTGTTGTGAAATAAAAGGAGAAAGTTTATGCCAAATGCTTATTATGAATCGCATCGCGAGCCGATGGAATCCGGCTTTCGCGTTACTTATGTGACAGCGCCAGGCGGCTATCATCCGGCGCACTGGCATGAAGAAGTAGAAATTCTTTTTCATCTGAACGGCGACAGCGATATTACGATCGACAAGAAAAAATATCATCTGCAGGCGAAACATATGATTGTGATCGATTCGCGCCAGGTGCACAGCACGTTTACGCACGATCCGGCTTCGATGTTTATCTGCATTCATATTTCCAAATCCTACATGGAAAAATATATTCCGGATCTGAGCCTTTATCAGCTTGGATGCACGCCGGAAGATGTGACGGATGATAACTTTCAGGATTATCTGGATACCTGTATGTTGTTTCAGGATCTTGCGAAAGCATATTTTCGAAATCCGGTTACACTTACCATGGAGACGGAGGGGTATGTGCTTCAGATTTTTGCCCGGATCATTTTGCATTTTTCGCATTTGCAGGGGGCTGTTCCGACAGGTACCGACCAGCTGACCGCAGAGCGGCTGCGCAGCGTGATCAGCTATGTGATCGCACATTATCAGGAGCCTGTCTGCGTACAGGATGCCGCGGATCTGCTTGGTTTCAGCAAAGAATATTTCTGCCGCTTTTTCAAAAAAGCGATGGGAGTATCCTTTTTGCAATATCTGAATGAGGTGCGGGCTGCCCACGTATATCAGGATCTGGAAAACACGGATCTTCCGGTAGCGGAGGTGATGGAGCGGAATGGGTTTACAAATCAAAAGCTGTTCAACAGGACATTTAAAGAGATATATGGATGTACGCCGTTGTCTGTGAAAAAGAAAAAATAATGCGGTCACCCGGCAATCGAAAAAAGCCGCATGGGAGAATATCTTTTCTCTCATGCGGCCTTTTTTCATAATTTTTCTATCTGGTATTTACCGCGCCAGCGCTACATTCCAGCTTCTGTTATTCTGTGAATATTCTTCAGCAGATCCATCTGCACGCATTGTGCCAAGCTCCGGAAGATAAGCGAAATCGCCGTGACATGCCTCATAATAATTCGTGAGGGCACGTGTTTTATACGCAGACAGTATCGCTGCATCCCGATTTCTCTGAACAAGTGTGTTCAAAATTGATTTGATCTTCATAATTATACTCCTCACTTTCCGAGTGATTTCTCCTTCACTCTGGCGACATTATAAGGTTTCCCGGATGAGAAGAAAAGGTAAGATATTGACCGGTTTTAAGGCGATATTGACATTTTGCGCCTGTAATCTCTTCTTGTAAACGGTATGACATATGGAAATACTATGTGTACGATTCAGCGGACACGAAAAAACGATCACTTCACTTAAGGTCTGCAAGCAGTTAATCGCATTTCGCATCTTTCAGGCAGTCCGGGAATACTTTTTCCATGCTCTTTTTTTAGAAATTGATAAGAAAACAGTGGAAATACGGGAGCGTTTTTTGTATAATCAATCTATATATTATCTAAAGTTGGAAGCAGAAAGGATCAGGGGAAAAAGATGAGGAAGAAACTGCGCATTTTACTTTTTGTGATGCTTTTGTCGCTGACAGTGCCGGCGTTTTCTGCACTGGCGTCGGATGCTGCAGAGGATGATACTGCGACTACAGCTGACACCGAGGCTGCGGTTGAGACGGAGACGGAGGCTGCCACGGTCAAGGCCGGATGGGTGAAGAAGAATGGTTATTATTACTGGAGGAAGTCGGATGGGACCTTTATCAAATCCGGGGGCTTTAAGACACTGGATGGAAAGGTATACTATCTGGATTCCAAAGGACGCAGACAGACGGGACTTCTGACGATCAAGAAGAAGACCTATTATCTGAATCCATCACTTACTTACGGATTGAAGAAAGTCAATGGTAAGCGGTATTATTTTAATAAGTCTACCGGAGTGGCTGTGACAAAGAAGTTTGTGACGGTGAAGGGTAAGACCTATTACTTTGATGCAGACGGATGTATGGTAAAGAAGCAGTGGGTCAAATATAAAGGTCATTACTACTATCTCGCAAAGAACGGTGTGCGTGCCGAGTCGAACAGCTGGCTGGAGCTTTCTACGGGGAAGTACTATATTAATAAGAAGGGATACCGCGTGACAGGGCTTCAGACGATTGGCAAGAAGCAATACTATTTCCTGTCGGACGGGACACTCGTGACGAGCAAGACTGCTTACCAGATCAATGGCACCTGGTATACGATCAACTCGAAGGGAGTTGCTAAGGTGGCAAGCTCGAGCAATACAAAGGTGCAGTGTTCGATCAAGACACAGGAGTTTATAGCTGCCCATACCACATCAGATATGACAAATGCAGAGAAATTCCGGAAGTGCTTTAATTATATCATGGCATATACGACGTTTGCTTATAATCAGCAAATGTCGGACACGGAGGCCGCTTCAAAGACCTGGCCTTATTCCCGTGCTCTGAGTATGCTGAATACCGGTCTGACCGGCAACTGCTATGGAATCGCAAGCCTTGTGGCTTCCTGTGCGAAGGAGCTTGGCTACGAGCCGTATGTAGTCGCGATCAAGGCGGGACATGCTTTTGTGATCATCGATGGCAAATATTATGACAATATGGGTGCCCGCTTTGGCACGAGTCTGCCGGCTCTCTATCCATACACTGTCAGGTCGCAGATTAAGTTTTAATGATTAAGGAGGAAGCTTTCATGAAGAAACTGATGAAAAAGGTTCTGATTTTCCTGCTCTGTATTGCGATGGCACAGACGCCTGCACTCTCTGACATTTTCGGGAGCGCCGGTGTGACCGCTCTGGCAGCGACAAAGAACGGGCTTGTAAAGAAGAACGGAAAGTATTATTATTATAAGGATGGCAAAAAGCTGAAGAATACCTGGAAGACTGTCACTACGACTTCTTCGAGCGGGAAGAAGACGAAGAATAAGTACTATTTCGGCGCCAACGGCGCAGCCATTATGGCGACCTCTGTGATGGATTCCACCTATACGATCAAGACCAAGACCATCAATGGAAAGAAATATGGATTTGACACAAAAGCACGTATGGTTACGGGACTTTACGTGAATGAGACGAACAGTAAATTTTATTATTTCAACGCAAAGGGCGTATACAACGCCAAGAAGACGCAGAAGCTGCGCAAAGCGTCAAAGCGGGGCTCTGATCTGGCTGCTTTGGTGAAGCTTTTGGGTGAGCCGAATAAAAGGACCGAATCAAATTCCTGCATAACAGTGGAAGAGACGGGGGATGTGTATATCTATATTACGCTTCAGTACGATACTTTCACGGTTACAGGTCTTCGTGCGCCGGACAGTGAGGAAGAGACCGTATATGCGCTTTTTGCTAATTAATGTGGTAATTACCAGGATGAAACAGAAAGGGGACAACTCGCATGAAAAAGATTAAAAAATCGGTTTTTCTGCTTTTGACGGTGATGCTGGCGGCCTTCTGTGCTGCACCGGCCGTTACCTTCGCTGCTACGAGCACTTCTTCGACGACTGTCCAGGACGGACTGGTGAAAAAAAACGGCAAGCTGTATTATTACGAGGACGGCAAGCTGGTGAAGAATAAGCTCGGGATTAAGATCGGGAAGAAGTATTACAAGATCAGCAAAAAGGGAGTCTGCACGAAGGTCAGCGAGGCAGCGGGCCGCGCGGGGATTCTGCTGGAAGAGATTGGCAGGGAAAGTACGAACGCGAAGACGTTGAAAAAGGCGTTTACCTGGTGTTCTACGGAGATTACTTTTTATGACAACGAAACGATGTCAGGTGCGGCAAAATACGCTATCTACGGGTTCAAAAAGAAACGGGGCAACTGCAATGTGATGGCTGCGACTTTTTATCAGATGGCGAAGGTGCTTGGCTACAATGCAAAGTTCGTCTCCGGGTATTTTGTCACCGGCTACAATGACGATGGCAGTGTGATCCTGTCAAAGCATGCGTGGGTCACGATTAAAATCAGCGGCAAGACCTACGTGTATGATCCGAATTTTGCGTATGTGCAGCATACGCTGAATAATAATACAAAGGCACACAGCGGTTTTAAGATGACATATACGAAGTCAGGGTCAAAGCAGCAGTATATTTATTATTCATCGAAGAAAAAGTTGCTGAAGTAAGAAAAGAGGAGTGAACATTATGAAGAAAAGATATGCAAAGCAGGCGGGCGGTATTTTACTGGCGGCATTGATAGGCGCCTCAGGCGCTATGAGCGCCGGCACTCTTGCGTTTGCTGAGGAAGAGACGGAAGCAGTGAGTGAAAGCGTGGATGCGGAAACAGTGGACGATGCCGGGACAGAAGCGGATGCTGCCGAAGAAAGTGCGGAAATCGAGGTTACGGAGCTGGAGATTTCTCTGGATGGAGAGACAGTTACGGTAGCAAACGCCACGGGAATCGTGATGGAAAGTGTGACCGTGGGAGCGGAATCGGCGGAAGACACAGCCGAAGATACAGTCTTGACCTTTACGGCGGAAGACGGGACGGTACATACCTTTGAACTTACAGATGCTGCAGGGCTGACGGCATTGTCGAACCTTACACTTACAGAGAAGATCGGATTCTTTTTCCTGTCCGGAACGGACACGAACGGGGATACCAGCTATTATTATGAAACGGCGGACGAGATCACACTGGAGGATTCGGTGACCATGTATAC
>JAJBVF010000229.1 GCA_020859965.1 Clostridiales bacterium | reverse complement strand
CACTCGCACTACCATATCGTAAAATTCCACGATATAAGGCTGAATCGTCTGATACGCCTCATTTCCTCTCGCCGAATAGAACAGCGCCATCATCAGCATATAAAAATGCCGGTCCTGCTCAAAAAATCCGCAGAAAATATCTGCCAGCCAGTGTAGCGCTTCCTCAATCCGCAGATCTGTCCGGCTTCCCAGCTCCCGATACATCCCGCGCAGCCGTTCAAACCGCTCCGCCACCAGTGCTTCCAGCAGTCCCTTCTTGCTGCCAAAATAATAATAGAGCGTCGGCTTCGTCAGTCCCGCGCACGTCACAATCTCCTGCACACCGACCGCATCATATCCCTTTTCGTAAAACAGCTCATTCGCACACTGCAAAAGGCGGGTTCGGTTGTCCATCGTCTCCATGCTGTCCGTATTTTCCATAAAACCCCCATTTCGCATCCATGGAAATAAAGTATGTCTCACACTCACCCAAGTTCTGAAGCACTTTTCATGAGACACACAATTATCGCGTCTGATCCCATCAAACTGCATATTCTTCTTCGATTATACCGTTCGGTATATAAAAAGTCAACCCTTTCTGAAAAATCGGAACCGCTTTTTCCACGCTTTTGTTGCTGGTCATGCGTTGACCGGATTTACAATATTTCCCGATCCACAAATCAGACATCATGAACGCGCTTTTTATTCTGCAGACAATACCGATTACCTCCGTGTCAGGAATATAACTCTGCATCCAGGGTAACCTGCAGATTTAATTCGCTGCCAGAAAATCCTGAATATAGGGCAGCGCAGCGCCAATCGTGATATTATGCTCCGGCATTTTGCTGACGGACAGAAAATCATCCGTCTCCGGAAAAGGAGTCAGCTGCCGGATTTTACAATAGAGAGTATTTAAATCTTCCTCCCGTAAATAGAATGCCAGATAGCCGCCGAGTATAAAATTCGTATCATGCATCAGATGAATCATATTAATAGCGGCAGCCAGATCGTTCAAAAAGGCATCCCAGCGCTGTACATATTCTACGATTCCTGTACGCAGCCGTCCAAAAAACTCCTCCAGCGTTTCATCTTCGTGCAAAAGCGCACTCAGTGAACAGAGTGTCTCCATACACCCCCGATTACCGCAATAGCAAACAGCACCGTCCGCTTTCATGGAAATATGTTCTACCGTAGCATTGTGCCCGTGTTTTCCTGACAATATTTTACCGTCGGAGATAACGGCAGCGCCAAGATGTCTGCTGACAGACAGATACACCCCATCTTTCAATTCCGGAGAAACCCAGAGCTCTGCCGTAGCAGCACTGTCTGCGTCGTGAATGAAATCACATGGATAGGGAAGATATTTTGCAAACACATCGACCGACAAATCGGTGCAGTCTAATATTTTGCCATACATGACACGTTTGCCGTCAGGAGAAATCAGCGCCTGAAGCGCAAAACCAACCCCCAGGATCTGGTCCGGCGTCAATCGAAGGGAAGCGATGAAGAGCTGTATTTCATTGCTTACCTCCTTAAAATAAATGTCGCTGCCAGCATACGGTATCTCTTTAACGCTCCGACTGATCTCTCTTCCATATAAGTCGACCGCTATTATTTTAATCTCCCTTTCCAAAATCTCCACACCTACACTGATACGGTAATCCGGAATAATGCGATATGCAGCCGCTTTCCGGCCAACATAGGCAGTATTGACCTGGCCACTCTTACAGATCATTCCTTCCTTTTCCAGCTCTGCCAGGTTGTTGGTGACAGTCGGGCGGCTCAGATGCAGAGCAAAGCAAATATCCTGCTGAGAGACATTCTCATTCATATATAGATAATGATAGATCAGATTCTGATTATTCTGCTTTATTTGTCCGGGCGTAATACTACGATCCTTCATAACCGCTGTCTCCTTCTCTTCCTGATTCAGGAACCACTTTATGATTAAATTGAAAAGTCATTTTACCAAATAGATTATAGCAGATTGCAGCGTGAATAAAATTGTGCAGATTGCATAAAATTGTTCCTCAAATTTTGTTTCTATTTGCGGGGTTGACGAATTTATGAATTTCCATTATTATGTAAATGCATTTAGTAAATCTATTTTACAAATTTATTTTTTACAATCAAAAGGAGGAACGACAATGGGAATTATCGAGAAAATGAGGCTGGACGGAAAAAAAGGCTTTGTCACAGGCGCAGCACGCGGCATTGGGAAGTGCACAGCGACGGCATTCGCGGAAGCGGGAGCAGATGTAGCGATCGTGGATCTTGACATTGCGGAAGCAGAAAAAACTGCGAAAGAGATTGCGGCGCAGACCGGCCGCAGGATAATTGCAATCCAGACAGACTGTACAGACAAAGAACAGGTAGAAAACATGGTAAATCAGGTTGCAGAGGAACTGGGCGGCATCCATTTCTGCCACAACAATGCCGGTATCTGTATCAATGCTCCAGCAGAAGAAATGTCCTATGAGCAATGGCTGAAGGTGATTAATATCAACCTGAACGGTATTTTTCTCACAGATATCGCAGCCGGAAAATATATGCTGAAAAACGGCGGCGGTTCGATCATTAATACGGCTTCCATGTCCGCGCATATTGTCAATGTTCCACAGCCGCAATGCGCATACAATGCGTCAAAAGCCGGTGTGATCCAGCTGACAAAATCTCTGGCGATCGAATGGGCCAAACGCGGCGTTCGTGTAAACAGTATCAGTCCCGGATACATCGGTACAGAACTTACACTGAACTCTCCGACGCTGGTTCCTCTGATCGAGCAGTGGAACGCGATGGCGCCGCTTGGCAGAATGGGCAAGCCGGAAGAACTGGAATCAATTTGCGTTTATCTTGCGGGAGATACAAGCACATTTACTACAGGTTCCGATTTCATCATAGATGGGGCGTTTACCTGTTTTTAAGTCTTTCCATCCTTACATTCAATGATACAAACATACCAGGCATCAAGCCTGTTTAAGGAGAAAATATATAATGAAAAAATGGGGAAAACGAATCGGATACGGCATCGGAGATCTGGGATGTAACCTCGTATTCAGCACCATGGCATCCTATCTGATGGTTTTTTATACAGATGTATTTGGGATTTCAGCAGCCGCAGCCGGTACCATGATGCTGGTCACAAAATTTATTGACGCTTTTACAGACACTGGCATGGGACTCATTGTAGACCGGACAAACACCCGCTGGGGACAGGGACGCCCTTATTTTATCGTCGGTGCAGTTCCGTTTGCAGTATTTACAGTTCTGACTTTTATCATTCCGGACTTTGGAAGTACGGGAAAGCTGATCTGGGCTTATGTTACCTATTGTCTGCTGTGTACGGCATATACTGTAGTAAATATTCCGCTCAATACAATCGTTCCGCGTCTGACCTCAGACGTACACGAACGGGATATTCTTGTCTCCACACGAATGATCTGTGCCATGGCAGGTACAGCAATCGTAATGACAATCACATCTCCGCTGGTGAAATATTTCGGGCAGGGGAGTGAAGCACGCGGCTATCTCATCACCATGTCCATGTATGGTGTCTTAGCTATGCTGATCTTCTTTATCACCTTTGCGAGCACAAAAGAAGTTGTTCCACCGACGATCAATCAGAAACACAGCTCTTTGAGAGAAGATTTTAAAGGGCTTACCGGACAGGCGTGGATTCTTTTTCTGCTGAATCTGTTCTATTTTTCACTCTACGTTGTAAGAAGTACGACGGTGATCTATTATTTCAAATACAACCTTGGCAGAGAAGACTGGCTTTCCCTGGTTGGCATTCTGGGCATTCTTTCCGGTCTTCCGATGCTATTGTTGCTGCCCGCCCTGGAAAAACACTTCAGCAAACGAAATCTGATGTTCTTCAGTGTTGCACTCTATGTGGCAGGAGATCTGGTGATCTTTGCCGGAAAGAATTCCGCCGCTTGTCTGCTCCTCGGACTGGTCATCACAGGATTGGGCATTTATGGTATCTTCGGTATCACATTTTCCATGCAGCCGGATGTCATCGATTATTCCGAATACAGGAAAAATGCAAGTGTATCAGGATTGATTGCTGCATTTCAGGGTTTCTTTGTGAAAGGTGGTATGGGACTCACCAGCTTTATCATCGGCGCGTTTTTAAAAAGCGGAGGATATATCGCAAATACAGTACAGACTGCCAAAGCACTCTCCTATATAGAAATCTGCTTCATCTGGATTCCAATCATCCTTTGCGCGGCAATCACTGTCCTTACCTGGTTTTATAAACTGGACAATATTCGAAAAGAGATGACAGACGCTCTTGAAGCCAGAAGAAGTACCTCTGATTTCTGAACATTTATGCCTGTTTTACATGATATAACTTATCGGAAGGAGAAGGTGCTGAACGCCAGTGGCGCTCGTTTAGCACCGACCGGAGCGGCAGTGGAGAGCTTGCGTACTCTTCTTCCGATAAGTTAACGAGTAGAATCTTACTTTACCTGTATCTGACACATCCGCATTGCATTCAATGCATTCTCATGGCTCTCCGGTGTCACCCCTGCACAGCAGGACGCATCTACAGTAATCGGCACTTCCGGGTACGCTGCCTTAAGAATCATCGCATTCGAAATCACACAGATATCTGTACAAAGACCAATCAGCTCTATCGACTCTATATTTTCTTCATCGATTGCTTCACCATGCCCGGATTTCTCATTCTGGTTCATTTCCACGTCATGTCTTACAGACTCACGCGTCACTTCACTGTGTCCCACAGAATCACTCATCCGTTCAGGTTTTTTTACAGAATCCTGCAGAGTCTCTGGCAACGTCAGCGAACCAAACGATGGCTTGTCCACCACTGTACAACCGTCCACATACACCTTCTCCGAAATTTCCCAGCCAGGCGTTCCTTTCACACAATGCACGACCGGCAAATTGCGCCCTTCCTGACTCTGAAGATAGTCTTCTGTATGCGTATCCCGTGTATAAATCACCACATCCCCGTTTTCAAGATACCGATCAATTTTCGCACGTACATTGTCCACAATCGCTATTGCTTCCTTTGTGCCAAGCGCTCCATCGATAAAATCATTCTGCATATCCACTGCGATCAATACTTTCATTTCCGTTTTCTCCTTTACGAATCCGCTTATATTGATGTCTGATCAGCCTGTAATGCCAGACATCATCTATATGTGACAAAATTCAGGTTTACAATCATTCACCACATTCTCATATAGTCGCGCATCCAATAATATAAATCCGCATATTCATGCGGCGCAAAACGCCTGCCGAAGAATCGCTCTACAAGATCAATATGAACCGGATCAAAGCTGCCTCCCATCAGGGCCTCCAGAGCCATCATGACTCGCCAGGACTCATCGTATCCCATCATGCTCATCCCCGGCGCATGGCGCATGCCAAATGGCAGCATAGGCGGATGCAGCGGACGTCTTCTCATCCCTGCCGGATGCGGAGCGCTGCCGGGATGGCCCATTTCACCGCCTGGTCGTCCCATACTTCTGTCCGAACGCCCCATGCCGCTGTTTCCCGGGCCACCTGCCGGGGCTCTGCCCGCACCGCCTGCCATTGTACGACCACCTCCGGGCGTCATCTGCCGGCCGGAACCGCCAGCCGAGCCTCTGTTTCCGCTGCCTGATCCCTGCAGACCTCTGTTTGCGGAACTTCCCATCGGTCTCCTGCTACCTGCTGAGCCTCTTCCTGCATTACCTTCCATCGATCTTCCGCCACCGGATGGTTCTCTTCCTGCATTACTTCCCATCGGTCTTCCGCCACCGGATGGTCCTCTTCTTCCCCCACCGGACATGGAATGTCCTCCGCCTGCTCTTCCTGCCATCTCAATATCCTCCTTTTCGTTGTTCCCGCCAGTAGCAACCACTTTTTAGATATTTTAAAAGTGCCTTTAACTGAATTAATTACACTACCATTTCATCACCATATTCCCTGATCATAGCACTTTTCAAAACCACCCATTGTTTTCCAAATTTCTGCACATCAATTCCATTTTTCAGCTTACCATATACGACAGCCTTACGCAATGTACTTTCATTTAATCCCCACAAAAACGCAGCTTCTCCAAAGGACAGCATTCCATCGAATTCTGTTTCTACTACCTCTCCGTTATCCCAAAGTTCATCACATGCTAAATCCAGATCGTCATTCCATATGATTCCATATCCGCCAACATCTACTTCTACTGAATAGTATAAATCAGCGGATTGCTGAAAAGCTTTGAATGCTGGTATTTTTTCAAATAGTGGCTTTAGATCGTACCTCTTTGTTACTCCTTCTGAAAACTGAACAATCAGGACAAAATCTTCCGTTGCTGCAACATTTCTTATTTTATGAAACATATCGCTTCCTCCTTTACTCCAATGGAGAAATAAACTTAAATTCCTGCGTTTCCCAAATATGCATCAGCTCCTCTTCATGCAGAGCAATTCACTCCTGAACCATATCCATCGCTTTATTCGGCAGATGTCCTTCCAGCACCTGTCTTGTCATAAAATCAATCGCCGCTACATCTTCATTGTAAATCGCATGATATGTGATAGATTATATTCACTTTGTAAAAAAATACATTCTGATTACTATTCCATAAAACCTTGATAACGTCGGCATTTCATAACACCATCTTTCCGCCATTATTATATCACGGTATCGTGAATAATTCAATCAATTCTATCACTACGTGATGAGCTTCCATGCTACAGCAATTGGCGACAGACCGGTCAGCGTCACCTCGTAGTAAGCGATATTTTCTTCTGTGTATACAGAAAATAGCAGATTATGTAATTCTCATACATAAAAGAAGCGTTTGCACTGCTCTCTCTTGATGATTACATCATACACCGGAGCACAAATATGAATGTAGAGTGTCTCGTCCGTGACAAAGAAGCTTTCAAAAAGAAATACAAGAACAGGAACATCATTATGAACAGTGCCACATTAGAAGATATTATGCTTTTCTACGCGAAAGGAGAGACATCATGCGCAGGTTAATCTATAAAGATTCGTCTGTTTTCATTAAGAGCATCGATAAAAGATCACCATGTTCTACTTTATAAAATATTTTGAAGATGGACCGGAAATAACTGCCATGGTAGATTCCGTTTATACGTATATGATCGTCGCAGGGATAACAACTATCTTTATTTTTGGAATTTCTCATCTTTATTGTAAGCGATGAATAAGCCGGCGGTTTTACAGCTTTCGAAATCCATGAGATAATC
>JAJBVF010000168.1 GCA_020859965.1 Clostridiales bacterium | reverse complement strand
CTATTTCTTCCGGCGATATCCCCATTTCCCCATAAAAATCAAAGCGCTCAAACTCTGCTCCCCGATCTGCATGGGCAGTAAAGTAAAAAATGATCCGAAACAGGAGAAAATTCACTGGTATTGGGAACGAAAAGCTCCATTCATAATCGATTGCTGTCCATTTCCCATCATTCAAAAGGATATTTTCACACAAAAGGTCAATATTCGTGCAGGGAGAGCAGACCGAGCCATGCGGCAGTTCGACCGTTCCAAACACCTCTCGAAATTCTTCACAGGATTCAAAGAATGCGCCCGTATGAATACTTCTGACAAAATTCAGATAATCCAGAAACTCTTTCGCGCACGCTTCCAGCCCTTCTTCCTTCACCACAGAGAGAAGGTGGTTTTCCAAAGAAATACCCGTAAGATATTCCAGTTCCGCTCCTCCCGGAATCAGTCTGCAGCGATTGTAAGCAAGCTTTGTACCAGCAGTAAACGCTGATAATCTTTGATACTGATCATAAAGAGCCTGTACATGCGCTTCTCCTTCCGGATATTCCGGTGTCTTACGGACCCATCGCCTGCCATCTGCTTCCTCTACTATATCTGTACGGACAGCAAATTTTGGATTTCGCTCATTCGAATATTTTGAATAGATAATTGTATTCATAGCGCCTCCTCGTCATAGAAAAGCAGGGACTGCGTCCGTTCAATCCTTTTGTTCCAGAAAGATCAGAAAGGAATTTGAAAACTGAGGAAACAATCCATTATCGATCAGACTGTCAAAGACCCTGGATTCGTCAAATAATACTGCTCTGCCCCAGTCGTGATTGTTCAGATTCATCTTCAATTCGCCTTTTCGCGGAAGATAACGGTCGGAATAAATATAAAACGGTAATTTGTAATCCGGATACGGATAATAAAATACAGGATGAAAATTGCCCGCCCTTTCAAAAAGCTGTTCCAGCTCCGTTTTTGAAAATGTACGCACTCCCCTCTCCGGAGTTTGTGGGTAGCCTTCCAGTCCTTCGAAAAGGCGCCCTACATGATCTTCCGCACATCCGGCCCAATATTTCAGGCCAAGCCGGTTTTCAATAGCAATCACGATCTTTCCTCCAGGCGCCAGATGACGGGCAGCAGTGCGAAGCATATACGCATACGGATCTTTCTTATCTGTATAGCTGGCAGCATATTCAAGCACACCGATCAGAGTGATATAGTCATACTGTTCATCCAGCTGCTTCTCTGCCTCTTCAAAAGCGCCAAGCATGATCCGGATATTGTCAAACTCGCGGTTTCTCCAGGCATTCACAAGACTGCGTTGTCTGGAGAGTTCTATACAGGTAACACTTCCGGCTTTCGCGGCAAGTGCTCCGGTAAGTGCACCGCAGCCGGAACCAATTTCCAGAATCTTATCCTTCCGTGTAAATGGGATCCAGCTCAGAAGATTGTGACGGACATGCGAAAAATGGTAAAGTACGGACCAGCTTTTCTTTTCTGCGATCACTGCATTATAATCCTTTTCTCCATCGCAGTTTTGCGCGATAGACAAAAGTTCTTCCTCCACCTTACCTTCGCTGTATAAATCCTCACCCGAATAACAGGTATCATCCAGAACAACCTTTCCGATCGTTTCCGACATATTGTTTCCCCTTTCCACGACAGACAACAGATTCTTCCAAGCCTCAAATCTTCTTCACAAAAACCCGGGAATTCATATCATAAAATCCAACAGTATCCTTACTGGAAACGACCGTCACACTGCAGGCATCATAAAGCCTGTGAAATACATGAAAATCTCCTTCCAGATATCCTGTGCATCCAAAAGAGATCAGATAGCTTCCTCCCTGGAGATCCATTTTCTGCGTAAAGTCCACTTCCACCGTTGTTCCTGCTTTCGCAGGGATTTCTATCTTTTCATACATGGTATTGGTGCCGGTGATCTCCGTGCCTTTCATATCCTTGATTGTAAAGGCTGCAATCGGCTCCTGCAGATCCTGACTGAAGCGGATTTTGATCCTGAAAGTACAAAACTTCCCCTTTTCTATCGTATTCGTCAGCGTTCCATTCTCATCACTGACAGCGAAATCGATAATCTCTGCCTGTTTTTCACCATATTCCAGAAGATTCGGATTCACCTCAATAGAATCCTTCCATAGGCCTCCCCGCGTATCTTCTCCTCCTGCCGGCGGTTCTCCTTCCTGATGAACCAGAAGACGTTTATAAAGATCCACCATTTCCTTGGGTTTTCCTTCATCCATCTTCTTTCCCTGGTTCAGTACGATCACGCGGTCGCAATACTTACTGATGCTGCTCAGATCATGACTCACAAAAAGAATTGTCTTTCCCTTTTTCTTGAATTCCTCAAATTTGTGAAAGCATTTTGCCTGAAAGAAAACGTCCCCTACCGAAAGAGCTTCATCAACGATCAGGATTTCCGGATCAATATTGATTGCTACCGCAAAAGCAAGCCGTACAAACATTCCACTGGAATAAGTCTTCACCGGTTGATTGACAAACTCGCCAATGTCCGCAAAACGCAGAATCTCCGGAAGGCGCTGATTGATCTCCTCATCAGAAAACCCAAGCATGGCGCCATTCATATAAATATTCTCTATACCAGTATACTCCGAATTAAAACCGGCACCAAGCTCCAGCAGGGCAGAAATGCGGCCATTTACTGTGATCTTCCCATCTGTCGGTGTCAGTACACCGGTAATAATTTTAAGAATCGTGGATTTTCCGGAACCATTTACGCCAATGATGCCGACCGTCTCTCCCTCATGAATCGTAAAACTCAGCCGATCCAGCGCACGGTGTTCCTGATAGCGTCTTTTTCTGGATAAACCCAGTCCATCGATCAGGCGGTCTGACGGTTTGTTGTACAGCTTATATACTTTACTGACAGCATCCACTGAAATTGCAATTTTGTTTTCCAAATAGCTTCCTTCCCCTCTCAATTCTACAGTACATCTGCGAAATGGCCTTTCAGTCTTCGGAATACCCAGTTTCCAAAAACAAATGTCACAAGCAAAAATATCCAGAAATACAAAGTCCATAAAGGTTCTTCAAAGAACCATGTTTTATTGATCAGCACATTACGGTAACCATGCACAACGTAATAAACCGGATTCAACCTTAAAATATTCAGAACCATTTCCCCCCAGGAATACCCGGACAGCATATTTTCCTCCCACATGATCGGAGTCAGCCAGACGCCTACCTGCAGTACGATAGAAATGATCTGTGAAAGATCCCGAAAGAAAATCACAACCGAACTTGTGATATAGGAAAGAGCCAGGATCAGAAGGAACAGACATGCTGCATAATAAAACAGCTCCAGGTAATATACGGTCGGAAAGTACCCATAACACACAAACAGAATTGCCACAAATAAAATAAAGAAGCAGTGAACCACCGTAGCCGACAAAAGCTTCACCATCGGAAGAATATCAATGTCGAACACTACCTTTTTCACCAGATAATTGTATTCAAGGAACGCATTCGTTGTATTGGTCAGTCCTTCCTGAAAATAAAGCCACGGAATAATTCCGGCAACCAGGTACAGTACAAATGGAGTCCCTCCCGAAGCTGAACTGCCTCCCCTCATGGCAACTCCAAATACAAAGTAATAGACCAAAATCGTCACGATCGGCTGCACAAAAGCCCATACTGTACCAAAATAAGATCCTGCAAATCGCTTTCGGAGATCATTCCCGCCCATTTTAAGTAAAAGCCGTCTGTTTTTATATAAGTCCTTTGGTAAAGAAAAAAAGTTTCCCTGCATAATCCTGCCTTCACACAACTGAATCTCTGTTTTTTTGAATCTGTGTTATTATAGCAAAAGTCAGAAGCTTCATCAACCCTTAACTGATATTCCTGACTTTCCTTCTTACAAAATAGCAACTAACCTGAACTGTTATTATTCTCTGCGCGGCCGTACGCACAACGAAAAAAGGAGTCAGGACGACTCCTTTTCTCACACTGGTCTGCGCAGCTGGCAACATTAATAAAATCTTACATAACCCGAACAGCTGTCATACGCACTGTCCCAATCCTGTGACGATGTCAGACCGCTGAGTGTACCTTTGATGGTAATTGTAGACGGAGATGCATTTACAGCCGCATTTGTGCTGATTCCGGTTGCTTTTCTTACATAAGACACCGTCGGTGCCTCATTGATCACACCCTGCTGAGCAATCTGAATATTCGAGAAGACAGCTTTCACAGAATCGCCATTCTTTCTAGCAGATCCTTCAATCCAGCAATAGAGCGTCTGATTTGCAAGGTTGGTATTAGTAACTGAACCTACCTTCTCATAGTTCACGTATACATTGACAACACCCTTTTGGGAAACGGTGATCATTAAGTGATACGTTGTATCAGTCGAAGCATATTTCGATGAATCATAATCAAAGCGCGTATAGGTCTGACCGCCTGCCGCATTTGACATTACGTTTTCTACAAGGAATGCCGCATGACCTGTATAAGGAGATACCGCATAATTATCAAACTGAATACCAAAGCTGACTGCTGCCGCTCCGGTTCCGATAACCAGCTTTGCATGATATCCGCCGCCGGTTCCTGAAAGTGTTATATCGGATTCAATCGCATAATATGCCGCTGTGCTGGACGTCCCTGCCACAGATGAAAGAGTCACACCAGATCCAATTGAGGTCGTACATTTCTTTGTGGCTCCAACGCTTGTGTAGCTTCCTTTTACAGCAACAACCTTGTACGTATACTTCGTCGAAGGAGAGATGGAAGTATCCGTATAACTCTTCTTCGATTTGGAAAGTGTCTTTAACAGTTTATAGGAACCGGAACCGGATTTCCGGTATACTTTGTACTTTCCAGCGCCACTGACCGCCTTCCATTTCACAGTAACAGAATCATCCGCTACTGTAAGCTTGGAAAGGGTTGGTTTCGCCAGATACGTAATTGTCAGTCCTGTCCTTCGTCCGCTCTTTCCATCACTGTTGTACGCGCGTACGGTATACGTATATGTTTCGCCGCTCTCGACACTTGTATCCGTATAACTCACTGTCGAGCCGCTTTCTATTGTCGCAAGCTCCTCGTAGGATCCGGAACCTGTCTTCCGGTATACGATATAGCCGGTCGCTTTACTGACCTTTTTCCAGGTAAACTTCACTCCTGTCTTCTTATTAACAACTTTAGACAACACAGGCTTGGCAAGTGACGATGCAGCCTCTGCTGTCTGCATTCCGGCTGGTACTGTCAGCACAAGTGTCATACAGAAAAGCAGAATTTTACATAAGTTCTTCAAATACTTCATACTTTCTTCCTCCCTGAAATAATGATTAATTACCACGAATCCGTTTATATTAACATATTCTCCAAAATATAACAAGCATTTCGCAAATAATTCGTATGAATCTACAAAAAGCCTCTTAAAACCATTTCAATAAATCAATAAAAAGATTCTTACTCCATGCCTTTCCGATACTCCGCCAGGCTTCCCCAATTGCGGTCTTTCTCAGTCATGATCAGTTCCATATCTTCCGGTATCGGCCATTCTACGCCGATTTCCGGATCATCATAACGCAATCCGCCCTCATCATCCGGATGATAAAAGTCCGTGCATTTATAAGCAAATTCCGCATAGTCAGAAAGCACCACAAACCCGTGTGCAAAGTTCTTCGGAATAAAAAACTGTTTTTTATTCTCCGCAGAGAGTTCTACGCCAAACCACTTTCCAAATGTCGGTGAATCTTTTCGCAGATCGACCGCCACATCAAACACTGTGCCGGATACCACACGCACCAGCTTATCCTGCGGATACTGCTTCTGAAAATGGAGTCCGCGCAGCACACCTTTCTTCGAAGCTGACTGATTATCCTGGACAAACTTCTGATCAATCCCGGCTGCAGCAAAATCATTGTAATTATAGGTCTCCATAAAGTAGCCTCTTGCATCCCCGAAAACGGTCGGAGTAATCACCTTCAGGCCTTCAATCTCACATGTTTCTACTGTTATTTTTCCCATTTTTTCTGTCCTTTTCCTGCCTTTTCCTCAAAATACAACAAATTCCGTCCTGAACGCCTGCCGCTGGCACGCAGAACTGTTTCATGTCCCATATTTACATCGGGATATTTGACTTATCTTTGTACATCTCATCATAATATTTCTGGTAATCACCGCTCGTCACATTTGCCATCCAGTCCTCATGCTCGAAAAACCAGCGGATCGTAAGGCGAATGCCATCTTCAAATTTTGTTTCCGGCTCCCAGCCAACTTCCGCACGGATTTTGTCCGGAGCAATCGCGTAGCGGCGGTCGTGACCTTTGCGATCAGTCACGTAAGTGATCAGCTTCTCACTGACAAGTTCCTTGCGCGGGTCATCATCCGGCAGCATCTCCTGAAGAGTATCCAGAATGATATGTATGATCTGGATGTTCTGCTTTTCATTGTGTCCTCCAATGTTGTAGGTTTCAAAAAGCCGGCCCCTTTCCTGCACCATGTCGATGCCTTTCGCGTGATCTTCCACATAGAGCCAGTCGCGCACATTTTTACCGTCTCCATATACTGGAAGCGGCTTACCCTGCAGAGCATTATTGATGATCAGTGGAATCAGTTTTTCCGGAAACTGGTACGGACCATAGTTGTTGCTGCAGTTCGTAATATTTGCCGGAAAATGGTATGTGTCCATATAGGCCTTTACCAGCATGTCTGAAGAAGCCTTGCTTGCGGAATACGGGCTGTGCGGCGCATACGGCGTGGTCTCATAGAAATACTCGCCCTCATTTTCCAGAGAACCGTATACCTCGTCTGTTGAAACGTGAAGAAACTTTTTATTCTCTTTAAAAGAACCATCCGGCAGCTCCCACGCGGCTTTCGCAGCATTCAGCATAACCAGCGTTCCCAGAACATTTGTCTTAACAAAAACCTCCGGGTCCCGGATGCTGCGATCGACATGGCTCTCAGCCGCGAAATGCACGACCCGGTCGATATCGTTTTCTTCAAAAATCTGATTGATAGCCGCGGAGTCACAGATATCCGCACGGATAAACGTATAGTTCTCCTGATTCTCCACATCGCGCAGATTCTCAAGATTGCCTGCATAGGTCAGCTTATCCACATTAATGATGCGGATCGTATTCCCATATTTGCGAAACATATAGTGAATGTAGTTGGAGCCGATGAAGCCTGCTCCCCCGGTTACAAGATAGGTTCTCATAAAATTCCTCCGTCAGTTTTATTCTGTTTTTATTTTGTTTTCGCGTCACACGAAAACCGGTATT
>JAJBVF010000557.1 GCA_020859965.1 Clostridiales bacterium | reverse complement strand
AATGCCCTGGATCATTGTGATCGCTGAAAAAGACAATTGCGCATACGCGTCCACTCCGGAAATGACATATTCTAGAAATTCTTTTTCTGTTCCACTGAATTGTTCAGGATTGATTGTCACATAGCAAAAGACCATGCTGACCAGAATAAGCACTGCAAGAACAACTATTACCCCATTGCATATGTATCTTTTTTTCATTTTCTGCCTCACTCTAACTCCTCTTTGCCGCATTTATAACATGAGTCTTACTGCAGGATAACAATCTCATCCGACGAATCTCCGGCTTCCTCCTGGCTGCCGGTATCTGCAGCACTTCCCTCCGACGAACCCATAATCGCGATCACTTCCGATTCGCTCTCCGTCTCTGTCTGCCGTTCCGCACTGACCGGCGGATAGATCGTCACCAGACCATATATTCCCAATGCTCCCAGAGCAAGTATCACGGAGCAGAAAGCAGCGATCTTCAATCCGTTTCCTCTGGGCTTAGACGGCTGTGGTTCCGGCACAGAGTAAGAATTCGGAGTCGGCTGCTGCACAGGCTGTGGCTGTGGAACCGGCTGTGGCTGTGGAACCGGCTGTGGCTGTGATACAGATATCGGCCCGGGTGAAAATACAGGCTGGCGCATAAGCAGCCTCCTGAATTCCCCTGCCGACTGAATACGTCTCTCCCATCTCACTTCCAGAGCTCCCATCAGAGCGGATTCTTTGTCCGGAGGAATATACACTCCTCTGGCAGAAGGAAGCACCAGAGTGTCATTCAGTGCGCGTGTCATGGAGTCCTCCGGGCGCACACCGGTGATCATCCGGTAAAAAGTCGCTCCAACCGCATAGATATCGGTCCACGCTCCCTGATGCCCGTGTTCACTGTACTGCTCGGCCGGCGCATACCCCGGCTTCAGCATCACAGAGACACTTTTAATCTCTCTCATGACAGCGGACCTGGATGCGCCAAAATCGATCAGTTTTACCTGACCGGAACGCGTAAGATAAATATTGTCCGGCGCAATATCCCGATGGACAATTCCTTCTTTATGCACCACTTCCAGACCTCCAAGGACTGACAGAATAATCTTCTCTGCCTGTCCATAGGGCATCCGCCCGCAGCGGGCCAGGTACTCCTTCAGCGTCTCTCCTTCCAGAAGCTCCATAATAATATATCCAGTGCCATTTTCCAGAAAAAAGTCATAAATATCTACGATCGCCGGAACACCTGTAAAGACCGCGAGTCTTCTTGCTTCATCGATAAAACTTTCCAGTCCTGCATGATACTGGCTTTCAGCGACACCACTATAAGTCTCTATATTCTTTGTGCCTTCTCTTCTTGATACCAGTCCGCCCGGAAAATACTCTTTGATCGCAATTTTCCGATCAAGCATTCCATCATATCCAATATAAGTAATGCCAAAGCCCCCATGCCCAAGAACTTTTCCAACCACATAACGATCTCGCAGCACTGTCTCCGGATACAGAAAATAAGTTTCCTTCATGGGCTGTCCTGGATAATAACCACAGTGCGGGCAGACATCAATGTTCTCATTCAATTTGCTCATACAGCCCATGCACAATTTCATAGTATTCCCCACACTTCTTTTGCTTATCACACGCGATTTATGTATTTCTGTCAAAAGGAAGGCTTCGGACTTTTCCGTACTTCACATCTATACGCCATTTCTGTCCTCCAGCCATGATATTATCAGTATAGCACAGTGGAAACTTTATGGCAAATTATAAATCAAATGGAGCATAGTTTTCTTTTCTGTACAGTTCTTTTGCCATGCAGTCATTCTTCTGCATGAAAACTGCCCTACCCGCATACGTTCAGCTTTTCTCCGCTCTGCGCAAAAGGTCATATTGCTCTGCCGGGCATTCCAGCCGCACCCATAGCTTTTGCTGCGGATGCGGCGCACTTTCCATTTTCTGACCATTTTCATCACAGATGGCACATACAACTGTCTCAGTGTTTTCACCATCCGGCTTCATCACCTCAATGATCTCCCCGACAGTAAATTTGTTTCTCTGTTCGATCGAATACCAGCCTCCGCTGCCATCCTCTGAACGTTCCATGCCGGAATGGTCAAAGAAATCCGGTACCTGACATTCCCCGATGATCCCCAGATACGTATATGTTTTGATATAAGTATTGCTGTCGTAAATCTGTGACGAGTGGTCCGGCTTTCCGTAAAAGAAACCGGTGGTAAACTGGCGATAAGTACAGCTCGCGATCTGTTCCTGATACCATGCCATATTTTTCTCATAAAGTGCTCTGCTTCTGATGCAGTCGTCAATAGCCTTCCGATAAGTGCGCGCCACTGTCGCCACGTACAAAGCTGTCTTCATCCTGCCTTCAATCTTCAGACTGTCGATGCCAGCGTCCAGCAGATCCGGAATGTGTTCGATCATACAGAGGTCTTTGGAATTAAAAATGAATGTGCCTCTCTCGTTTTCCTCCACCGGAAGATATTCTCCGGGTCTGGTCTCTTCCATCACCGCATATTTCCAGCGGCACGGATGAGTACATGCTCCCTGATTCGCGTCTCTCCCTGTAAAATAATTGCTCAGCAGACAACGCCCGGAATAAGAAATGCACATAGCTCCATGCACAAAACTTTCAATCTCCATTTCTTCCGGTATGTTCATGCGAAGTTCCCGGATCTCCGCAAGGGAAAGCTCCCGCGCGGTAACAATGCGCTTCGCGCCCAGCTCCCACCAGAAACGGCAGGTCTCATAATTCGTATTATTCGCCTGTGTGCTGATATGACGTTCAATCTCAGGACAAACCCGTTTCGCAATCATAAATACACCCGGATCCGCTATAATGAGCGCGTCCGGGTGCAGTTTTCTCAATTCTTCAAAATATACCTCGACGCCCTTCAGGTCCGAATTGTGTGCAAGGATATTCGCAGTCACGTAGACTTTCACGCCGCGCGCATGTGCAAACGCAATCCCTTCCGCCATCTCCGGCATCGTAAAATTTTTTGCTTTCGCGCGCAGACCAAAAGCCTCCCCACCGATATACACGGCATCCGCGCCAAATATCACGGCCGTCTTCAGCACTTCCAGGCTGCTTGCCGGTATCAATAATTCCGGATATCTCATAAACATGTCGCCTTTCTATAAAAAGTGTATTTCACATACAGCCATTTCGCATACAGCCATTTCCCGGCAGATATTTTCCGGACGAACGCTGCGTATTTTCACAGAATGCCCGCACGATCACGTCAGATATCATGCAGTCATTCTGCCCTCAGCGAATTTCTTTACTGCACAGAATGACGTCCTCCGTCTGTTTCACAGTCACCGCAGCGCCGTCTCCCACCGCCACGATCGATGTCAGCAAACCTTCCGAATGCTTCAGCACATACAGATATTCGCGCATCCTTTTATAAATCGTACGGTTGCGCTGTTCCACCGCATAATGCGACTCAATAATATCTCCATCCTGAAGCACATTGTCCGATACCAGCAAGCCCCCGGTACGCAAAAGCCGCATAAGCTCCGGAAGAAAATAAATATACTGACCTTTTGCCGCATCCATAAAAATAAAATCATAATGGCCGGAAAGCGTCGGCAGGATTTCCTGCGCGTCCCCGGTCAGTAATTCAATCCGTTTTTCCATCCCTGCCCGGGCAAAATTTTCCCTTGCAGCCGTATAGCGTTTTTCATAATTTTCAATCGTAGTAATCCGACACTCCGGCAATGTATTTGCCGCCATCAGCAGCGCAGAAAAGCCGACCGCTGTGCCCACCTCAAGGATTCGATGCGGCTGCTGTACCGCCAGAAGCACCTTGAGGAAACTCTGCATATCCTTCCGGATCACCGGCACTTCTTCCGTAAGTGCCTCACGCTCCAGCTCATCCAGGAAATCTCCGTTTCCGGTATCCAGCGAACTCATGTATACAGACACACGCTCCGGTATGATCATAGCTTATCTTCTCCGTTTTTTCTTTGTCCCCATCCGATGTCATGGCCCAAACACTGTACGTTTCCGGTTCAGGAAACCACATCATCCAGATCCAGGTCTATAGCCTCCGCCAGAAGAAACATCGTTTTCTGAATCATCCGGCAGACATGCAGTTCCGCCTTCAGATACTCATCTACCAGCTCATTTTTGCGAAATTCCGTCGCATAGGTACCCAACTGTTCCTGATCGCTGTAATTGTCCAGAGTCCCGCCTGAAGTCTGAACCTCATAGACACGCTTCCGAAATTCATTCAGTCTGGCATGCAATTCCTCATCGCCGGAAGTCACTTCCCGGAGATTCTGATACTCCTGATATTCCCGGCTTTCATGAATCGCCCGGATCAATTCCTGTGTACATTCTTCTATTGAAGCCATCATCTGTCACTCTACTTCCATAATAATCGGCAGGAGCATCGGTCTGCGTTTCGTACGCTTCCAGAGAAAATCCCCAAGGGAATCCCGGATCGCATTCTTCATCTTTGCCCAGTCCGAAATATGATGTGCCGTGCAATGCTCCAGTGCTTCCTCTACCACCGTTCGTGCTTCTTCCATCAGATCCTCTGACTCGCGGACATAAACAAATCCTCTGGAAACAATATCCGGTCCGGACAGGATCTGACCGCTGTACTTTTCCAGTGTCAGCACTGCAATGACGATTCCATCCTCCGCGAGATGCTGACGGTCACGCAATACGATATTCCCGACATCGCCCACACCAAGTCCATCCACGAGAATCGAGCCGGTCTGTACATGACCGGTCACAGCCACGGAATCCTCACTCAGTTCCAGAATGTCCCCGGCCTGAAGCATCAGAATATGATCTTTTTCAATCCCGAGATCCTCCACAAGCTTTGCCTGCGCTTTTAAATGACGATATTCGCCATGTACCGGTATCGCGTATTTCGGCTTTACCAGCGAATAGATCAGTTTGATATCCTCCTGGCAGGCATGTCCGGAGACATGAGTATCCTGAAAAATAACATTTGCTCCTTTCATGGAAAGCTCATTGATCACCTTTGAGACTGGTTTTTCATTGCCAGGAATCGGATTGGAACTGAAGATCACGACATCGTTTGGATGGATCGTAATCTTCTTATGCATATTCGCCGCAATCCTGGAAAGGGCAGCCATCGATTCACCCTGGCTGCCTGTCGTGATCAGCACCAGCTGTTCATCTGTATAATTCTTCATTTCCTCCAGCTCGATCAGCGTATTCTGGGGGATATTGAGATAACCAAGCTCGGAAGCTGTCGAGATCACATTGACCATACTGCGTCCCTCGATCACAACTTTTCTGCCGTATTTGTATGCGGTATTAATAATCTGCTGCACACGATCCACATTGGATGCAAATGTCGCAATAATAATGCGATGCTGCGCGTTTTCAGAAAACAAATGATCAAAGGTCTTTCCAACCGTTCGCTCAGACGCCGTAAATCCCGGACGTTCCGCGTTCGTACTGTCGCACATAAGTGCCAGCACGCCTTTTTTCCCTAACTCAGCAAATCGCTGCAGGTCGATCGCGTCCCCATATACCGGTGTATAATCTACCTTAAAGTCTCCTGTATGAATCACAACCCCGGCCGGAGAATAAATGGCCAGTGCTACTGCATCTGCGATACTGTGGTTTGTCCGGATAAATTCCACACGGAAATCGCCAAGATTGATCGACTGTCCCTGCTTTACGACCTTACGCTTTGTCGTACGCATCATACCGCTCTCCGTCAGTTTTCTTTCGATCAGCCCCATTGTCAGTTTTGTCGCATAAAGAGGAACATTCAGCTCTTTCAGCACATAGGGAACCGCTCCGATGTGATCCTCATGTCCATGCGTAAACACGAATCCTTTTACTTTTTCCGCATTTTCCTTCAGATATGTGATATCCGGAATCACCAGATCCACTCCCAGCATATCGTCTTCCGGAAATGCCAGTCCGCAATCTACCACAATAATACTGTCATTGTATTCAAAGGCCGTAATATTCATACCGATCAGTCCCAGGCCGCCGATCGGAATAATCTTCAGTTTGTCCACACTGTCCTGTATGCTCTGTCTGTTCAGTTTGTTCTGTCCTTTTTTCAATCTATTACCTCTTTTCTTCTTTTTCTATTCCCTTTTTTTACGCACAAATACAAAGGTGTCCTGATGGCACCGCTTCAACCTGTATTCTCTTATATCGTGTATGAAAAAACACTTCTCAGAGCTTTATATCCACGTCCTCTAAAAGCTCTGCAAAAATCTTAGATATCGCTTCCAGTTCGTCGTCATCTTCCACAAACTCGTACACTGCTTCCGAATCCCCATCCTTCGATGTGTCCTTAAGGATATAAGCCTCCGCTTCTTTCTCTTCTTCTGAATCAGTCACCAGAAGGTAAGAAATTCCATTGATTCTGGTCTCTTCCAGTACAAAAAACCAGGCTGTCTCTCCACCTTCTACCGGGCAAAATTCGATTTTATCCATACTGCTCCTCTTCTTCCATTTATCATCCATCTGCACACGTAACAACAGTATAGTCTTCCCAATCGTTCAGCGGCTGCGATAATCCAAATAGCCCTGCAGGATATAGACCGCCGCTATCATATCCACATATTGTTTGCGATTCTCACGCCGCACTCCGCTCTCCATCAATGTCCGTTCTGCGGATACAGTTGTCAGGCGCTCATCCCACATCACAACCGGAAGCCCTGTCCGCCGCTCGAGCATATCACGGAATTCCAGTGATTTCTCCGCCCGTTCTCCAATCGTATTGTTCATGTTCTTGGGATATCCCAATACAATTTCTTTCACTTCATACCGGGAAACCAGTTCTTCAATGCGCGCGAGTGTCCTGCGCAGCTTATTTTCCTGCGCCCGCTGAATCGTCTCAATTCCCTGAGCTGTCAGCCCAAGCGGATCGCTGATCGCCACACCGACCGTCTTCGAGCCATAATCCAGTCCCATGATGCGGGTCATACTTCCTTCCGTTCCCATGACTTATTCCTGATGTACTCTCTTAAAAGCTCTTCTACCAGTTCATCACGTTCTACTTTCATAATCATACTTCGGGCATTGTTATGGTTCGTAATGTAGGTCGGATCTCCGGACATAATATAACCCACTATCTGATTGACCGGATTGTAGCCCTTTTCCGCCATCGCATTGTAAACCACATCCAGCACCATCTTCACCCGTGTTTCCGGATCTGTATTGTATTTAAAATACTGTGTGTTGTTAATCTCTGCCATAAGTTCACGTCCTTTGCATATACAGATCAAAGCTTATTCTATTCTAATATATCTTTCCAAATA
>JAJBVF010000196.1:2124-7265 GCA_020859965.1 Clostridiales bacterium | reverse complement strand
GTAATAATCCCGAACGATCAAAGACGATACAGTAATACTACGATTTCCGTTCAGGACACAAAGACAGGCGCTATAGGAATGTTTATCCTAAATATCAAGCGCTCTGAGGAATCAATCACGATACCTATGGTTGCGGCGGGAGAGGATTTCTCACTCGCACTTAAAGCGGACGGAACTGTTTGGGCATGGGGCAATAACGATAAGGGACAGCTCGGTGTCGGTAAGAGCACAAGCAATGCCGACAGACCGGTACAGATAACCAAACTTTCAGATATCGTTTATATAACAGCCGGTCAGTATCATGCCGCGGCGATAGACGCGGACGGTAATGTATGGATGTGGGGTTATAACGAGTACGGTCAAATAGGCAACGGCACAAGCAATAACTATACAGAGATTACGACTTCATATCATAGCTATACGGTGTGGTATAGAGCGTGCTGTTCAAGTCCGGACAGTCAGTTGGGTAATCACAGTCACTCATCTGAACATTACCATTACGCGTATACGCAAAATGATAATAACGCATATACGCCGATAATGCTTGATTCTATTTCTGATATAGCCTCGATTACCGCCGGCGATAACCATACTGTTGCAATGACAACGGATGGAAAGGTGTATGCATGGGGCGATAACCGCTATAATCAGATAGCTGTTCCTCAAACCGCCTACGAGTCCGGCTATATGGGTCATTACAGAGCGTATTTGTGTTATTCCAGAACGGATGACAACGACTTAACAAGGCTTCCGATAGTTATGTCGCCGATAAGCGTAACCGGAGTTGACGGAAACGGTTATCTTGAGGATGTTATAGACATCAAGGCAGGCGGTGAGTTCACGATTGCTCTTAAGAGGGACGGAACCGCATACGTATGGGGCAGAGATGACAGCGGTGAGATGGGTGACGGAACAACTATCACATATTCAACGCCGACGTATCAGGCAGGAAGCAACAGCGCTATAATTAAGAAGGAGTATGTTCAGTCATACAGCAAGTATTATCCCGTACAGGTTAAGGCGGGAGAGCAGACGCTTGACATTGAAAACAGAACAGAGAATGCCGGAACCTATGCTTATAACTATTTGCAGGAAGTAACCTCTATTTCCGCAGGCTCAAAGCACGCGGCGGTAATAACAAGAAACGGCGATGTTTATACATGGGGACTCGGAACAAACGGTCAGCTCGGAAACGGTGAGAGTGCAAGCTCGACGATACCGGTGAAGGCTGAGATTGAAAACGCTGTTCAAATAACAAGCGGATCGAATCAGACGTTTGCAATAACCTCTGACAGCTCGGTATGGGCATGGGGCGACAACACAATTACTCCTTATACCGAGGTGGAATATCCCATGACTACGGATGGCGAATACACGACACGAGTGCTTTGCCGCGCTACCGAAACGGAGTATGATCCCGAAACGGTGACAAATCAGCTCGGCATAGAGGACACAACGGTTACAAGCGTGAATGTTCCTACTCATGTAGTAAAGGGTAATACGATAAACGCGATTTCGGAAGAATTCTCGGTTTATATGCAGAGATACGGTAATATCTCAACAAGAGGCTCGCATACCGTAATGTACAGTACGCAGTACGGTACCGTATGGTCGTGGGGAACCGGAACAGACGGACAGAACGGCGACTTTACGCTCAATAACCGCACATATCCGGTTCAGACCGGCGCGACGGATTATATCCGTCCGGACGTTGTTGACGGCGCTATATATCAAACAGACAGCGAAGGCAATGCGTCAATCATAACGCAGTATTCAACGGATGATCCGATGCCCAATATTTTGACAATGGATTCATCGCAGTATTTGCAGATTAATTTGAATAATGTATACAGATTAATTTCGCCGGGATTTAACCTTGCGTTTACGGAAAAGGAATCGGAACCGTTCCATTGGACGCCCGACCTTAAGCTTACGTCGCTTGACGAAAATCTTATTACGGTGGATAACACAACGGGTATCATAACGCCTGTTGACGGCGCTTACGGTGAAACTACGGTAATGTTGCGCGATGATAATTCGGATATTTCGTACATATTCAAGATACGCGTAATACCGACTCAGGATGAGAAGTACGGCACGGATGAAAAAGTTGCCGCGGCGAAGATTGTAAACGGCTCGTCACACGTTGTCGCGCTTAAGACTAATGGCACGGTATGGACATGGGGTCTTGGTACAAGCTCGCAGCTTGGCGACGGCTCGGCAATCAGCGACAATCAGCCTGTTCAGGTGCTTGGAGTAGACGGCGGCGGATTCCTTACAAATATCGTAGATATTGCGGCGGGCAGCGAGTTCAGTATGGCGCTTGACGCGGACGGAAATGTATATACATGGGGCTATGATACGGATGAATATCCTACTCTTAAGCTTACCGACGTTGCGGCAATCGGCGCTGCCGATACAAGGGCATACGCTGTAATGAATGACAGAACCGTAAGATATTGGACATACAATTCATCGAGCATGACTCAGCTTATAAAGGGTGAAAGCGCGTCCACCGGCAATTACTTTGAAAACGCTCTTGAGGTTACGGGCGGCAATTCGCATAATACCATACTTCGTGACGACGGCTATGTATGGACATGGAGCTTCAATTCATCGAATGACTATGGTCAGCTCGGTAATACCGACCGTAAGTATTTGACATACCCCGCACTTGTGGTTGTAGGTGAAAGCCCGTATGACAGTGTTTACTTGAACAATGTTATGGAGGTAGCTTCGGGTTATAACTATAATGTTGCGCTTATAAAAGACCAAAATGAGAATCATACACAATATGATGCACCGGAAGATAATCCATTCTCAACATCAAACGGTCAGGTTTACGCATGGGGCGACAATACCTATAAACAGCTCGAACGCACGGATATTGAAAACAGCTATGAGCCGGTAAGAATTATGATAGATGATGCCGAGGTTATAAATCATGTTTCGGCGGAGGATAATTCGGGCTTCGCATCATCAGGCTCCGGCAACGTATGGGTATGGGGCGACAATACATATAGCCAGCAGGGACTTGTCGCGGCTGTTGAGAGCGGCACGGATATTATACCGTCCAAGATTGTAAACAGCGACTCGGAGGTTTGGTCGAACGCGCTTAACGGTGCGGCAGGCAGCGACTTCATTTCAACATATATTAACGACGGTACTGTTTGGACATGGGGAAATAATGCCTCAGGTCAGCTTGGCGACCAAACAAATACGTCAAAGGCATATCCCGTACAGGCAATAACCGAACCGGCTATGTCGGCAATTAAGGTTGCTCATGCGGTAGTTTACGATGCCGACGGTAATACTGTAAAGGAATTAAATTATCCTGAGGAAATTCTTATAGATCCTGATGACTACATCGTTATCGACAGATTAGTCATAGAGGAAACTCTCGAATTTAACCTGTTCTATGATAAGCTCATCACGGAGATTGATCTTTCGGATGTAGCCGACGATACAACGGATGAAAACGCAATCAGCGTTGAAAAAGTCGTTGACGAAACGGGAGACGAGCCTACAGTTACAGGTATGAAGGTATCAATAGCATCGACCGGTGACGGCTCATCATCAGATATTACAGCCGGCGACAGCGCATATATTACAATGTCAATTGATGGAATTGAAGGAATAGAAGGACTTGTTACAGGATTTATTAAGATAGGTCTTGTCGAAGAGGGAACGGTATCTCTTCCTTCGTTGTCACTCAGCACGTCGGCGTCAACAGCTGTCAATGCGGACGGAACCGTATGGGCATGGGGCGATAACAGCTATGATAAGCTGAATACCGCTCTGTATGACAACCAGACAAAGATTTACAACCCGGGTATTATAAATAAAACCAATGAGGCCGGAGATGTATTTGAGAACGTAAAGGAAGTTGCGGAGGGTGAAAACTTTACCGTAATTCTTACAAACGACGGCGAGGTTTATTCGTGGGGTATTAACACCGACTATCAGACAGGCATCGGCAGCGGCGCGGATAAATATTACGGCGAGCCTCAGCTTGTACTAAACAGCGCGGACACCCCGCTTTCGGATATAATTTCGGTTAAAGCGTACAGCACTCACGCGGTTGCGCTTTCGGCTGACGGACACGTATACGCGTGGGGTCAAAGCTCCGAAAAGATAGGACAAAACAAGTCGGGACAGAATTATTATGCAAAGCCGTTAAGAATAACAAATGTACAGGCAATCGCGGCGGGCGAGGACCACACGATTGCGCTCAAATCCGACGGCTCGGTATGGACATGGGGCGACAATGCCTCAGGTCAGCTTGGCGCGGATGATTATACCTCGTCGGCTCTTCCGATAATGGTGGAGGATGTTTCAAACATTGTTGAAATCGCGGCGGGCGCAAGCAGTTCGGTTGCTCTTGCGGCGGACGGTAAGGTATATGTATGGGGCAATAGCTCAAGCACTGCATCGGAAGTTCTTGAAAACGTTACTCAAATTGACGCTAAGGGCGATATGATTACTGCAACAACCGTTGACGGCAAGGCGTATGAATGGATAATAGGAGAAGAGCCTGCCGAGGTTGAAAACCTTGATGATGTAATAATGACCGCCGCAGGCGGTACCCACGCGGTTGCTGTAAAGGCAAACGGTAAGGCTTACGCATGGGGCGAGAACAGCTCGTATCAGCTTGACGACGGCACAAACAACAGCTCCGATACGCCGATTGAGGTAAATGTGGCGCCGGAAGGATTGAGAGTAGTCAGTGCGACCGTCGGAGTTGATGTATATACCGGAAGCAGCGAAAATCTCCTTTACGAATTTACTCTTGAGGAAGGTCAGACTCTTACAATAAACAGCGTGGAGAAATATTCTCCGTACAGATTTAACCTGCTCGGTACAAAGAATTGGTCAGAGGCTACGGGTCTTACATTTGAATCGCTTAATACGGGCGTTGCGGTTGTATCCGAGAATGTTGTTTCAACTGTATCGGGTCAGTACGGTACGGCGTATATCCGTATTACGGATGACGGAGATGGCAATATCGATAATGAACCGAACACAGGCTTTATAAAGATAAATGTTGTTCCTACAGATGCGTTCACCGCTCCTATGGTTGCGGCGGGCACGGATTTCGTGGTTGCTCTTAAGGATGACGGAACAGTATGGGCATGGGGAAG
>JAJBVF010000196.1:0-2024 GCA_020859965.1 Clostridiales bacterium | reverse complement strand
GACGGAACAGTATGGGCATGGGGAAGCAATGAATCCGGACAGATAGGTAACCAACAGACATCGAAAAGCGTATATTCCACAAATGCGCTTACGCAGTATTCATCACCTGTTATAGTATCCGATTTCGGTGCGACGAAGCATCTTGAATCAATTGTGGCAGTTTCTGCGGGCGGTAATCATACAGCCGCGCTTTCAACAAGCGGCGTGGTTTACACATGGGGCAGAAACGTAAACGACCAGCTCGGTATGCGCGACGGTGTAAGAGAGGATCGCTATGATGTGCCCAGAGAAGTGCTTTCCGATGAGGGTACCACATTCAGATATAATACGGCAAAGATTTCCGCGGGCGACGAGCATACGCTTGCGCTTTCCGCGGACGGCGACATATGGGCGTGGGGCTATAATTACTACGGACGTCTCGGCGACGGCACGGGCGAAACAAGAAATGTTCCTGTAAATGTAGTAACGGCTCAGAACTACGACACAACCGTACTCACCGGAATAGTTGATATTGACGCGGGCATAACGCACTCTCTCGCAACCGCCGCCGACGGCACGGTTTACGCGTGGGGCGACAATATGTACGGCGAGCTTGGCGACGGCAGCAAGGCGCAAAAGTCAACCGCGGTAGAAGTTAATATAACCGGCGCGAACGGTATTTCGGCAGGCAACGAGCATTCGGTAATGTTCAACAATGCCGGTGAGATATATACATGGGGTAATAATGCGGAATACCAGCTCGGCACTATTCTTGCGGACGGTACAAACAGCACGTCCGAACCGCAGTGTATCGGAAATATGTCCGAAGCATCGAAGGGTATAACGCTTCAAAAGATTACTGTAAGCGACGGAACCGAATATACTATTATGCCGGAGAGCATTTCGATTTATCCGACACAATATGTTACGGTTGATGTTAATGACGTGCTTGTAATCTCAAGCATCAGCAGCTTTGTGGTATATACCTCGCTCGGCGGCTCCGCATCAAACGGAACAACCGCGGCGGCATCGGATATAAGCATTACTACCGACAGCGACCTTCTTTCCATAGATTCGACAACCGGTAAGATTTCACCGGCTACGCAGACAAGCTACGGTATCACGGCGGTAACCGTTACGCATACTCCTACGGAGTATTCAAAGACGTTTAACATAGTTATAAAGCCCGCGTATGAGGCAGGAAAGTCGGCAATGATAACCGGAGGCGACGATTTCACCGTAGCGGTAAAGGCTGACGGCTCGGTATGGACATGGGGTAACAACACCTACGGACAGCTCGGCAACGGAAAGGGCGGTAATAACGCTCAAGTAATCAATCCGGAAAAGATTGATCTTACGGATATTGTCGAAGCTGCGGCAGGCGCTGAATTTGCAATTGCGCTTTCGTCCGACGGTACGGTTTACACATGGGGCGAAAACTCATCAGGTCAGCTTGGTATAGGAAGCACTGATAACTATGATACACCGCAGACGGTTACTTTTGACAGTCTGGAAAATGACGAGTATATTATAAGAGTTGCCGCGGGTGATTCATTCGCTATGGCTCTATCAAATAACGGCAGAGTATTTGTTTGGGGTAATAACGACTACAGTCAGATGGCAAAGAACAGAACAAAAGATCATGAAGCATATCATGTTCCGAACCTCGTTTCAGCGCTCAGCGGCGCGACTATGATTGCGGCGGGCGCAAACCACGCTATGGTTTACGCGAACGGCACGGTTTACACATGGGGCGCTAATGGCTCCGGACAGCTCGGCAAGGGAACGAATACGTTCTCCGAAAGCTCCGAGGGTTCTCCTGCGGTAATTTCTCTGCCCGAGTCGATAACGACGGTTGAGCAGATAGCCGCGGCGGGCGATTATTCGATTATAGTTGCCGACGGTAAGGTATATACTTGGGGTGACAATTCGTATAAGCAGCTCGGAAATGGCGAAAGCTCGGGATATGACAGTGAGGTTTCCGACAATACGGCGATAACAATAGACGGAACCGTAACCGCGGTATCCGCGGGACGCAAGCACGC
>JAJBVF010000363.1:2411-7275 GCA_020859965.1 Clostridiales bacterium | reverse complement strand
ATGACGCGCAGGCAGTCCGGGAGCTGCTGGCTTGAAATTTTACATAATACTTACTCAGATCTGCTGACAGATTTTACATAGAACGAATATATTGAATGCATATAAACGTGGCTGTTTTATGAAATGATTCGAGCGACAAAAGGGCATGATACTACGGGAAAGCATTACATAGTGATTTAACTTGCGCACAGCAATAAAAGATATGGAGGTGCGGGAATGAACAATATATTCGTATATGTATTTGGCGCTGCAGGAATGCTGGCAATCGTACTTAGAATAGCGGCAATGATTCTGCCGGAAAAGAAAAAAGTCAGCATACAGAGTTTCGCTCATGCGCATGAACTGGACAGAGCATTGTTTTCTCAGCCGGAAAAAGCGCTTCAGGCGGCGGTAAAGGAGATCTCACGCAGCAGTGAGCGGCTTCAGGGACTTCTGTATATGACAGGCACTGCAGTACGCCTGGAGAAAAAGGAAGATTTATCCGTGCTGTTGTCCATTCAGGCTGCAGAGCAAAAACGAAATTCTGAAATCACAAAATATCTGTCGGATCTTACGTTGTTTGGAAAACTCACTGTAGAGCAGGTTTCCTATGCGGCGGGCTTGTTGGATCTTCTCTATGAAAATGACAGTCTGTGTACACTTTGTGCGGAAGTCGCAGTGGGCGTACAGACGATGCTGGAAAATGAAGGTGAATATTCTGCGGAAACCATGTGCGGTCTGCGCCGTGCTCTGCCCCTGATCGCAGAATTGTATGCAGATATCATCGACATTATTGAAAATAATGACGAAGATAGCAGAATAGAGATACAGAAGCTGAAAAGCAGACTGCTGGATATGGATCAGGAAATTCAGAAAGCCCAGAATGGAATGCTTTACAGCATTGGCAGGATGCAGGACAGCTGCCGTAATCTTGCGGAGATTGCAGTCGGGGCTGCATGAACCATACAAATAAGTATCAGCCAGTTTTAATACCGTTTTCCCTTTTAAATTGCCGCCGGAGTGTGAGAAGCCCGGCGGTTTTCTTTATGCGCATATCGGGCGAGGAAAAGCTCTTCCTGAGAACAGATCACTGTGAAATGGAAGAAAATGAGTAATATTTCCGGCTATCAGATTCAGTATAGCAAAGCATTTGGCAGCAAAAAAACAGTTAAGGTCAGTTCAAAGCTTGTTTCAAAGATACTTAGTAATCTCACATCAGGCAGCACATATGCGGTTCGGGTTCGTGCATACGCGACGACAAATGGGAAAACCGCTTATGGAAACTGGTCAACGGCGAAAGAAGTAAAGGTTAAGTGAGAATTTGCCGCAGGCAAACCGTTAGAGAGCGGGTAGCCTGCGGTATTTGTATCTGCATCTTTTTTCTTGCATCATAACGTAATAAGGGCTATATTAATAGCATAAAAGTTGTGACTGTCTTAGAGAACCTTTCGATTCGTTTTTTAGAAGACAGAAAGCTGAGGTGAGAACATGGAAAAGAGGAAAATGCCGATCGGTATTGATGACTTTGCGAAAATCCGGGAAAATGATTTTTACTATATCGATAAAACGGGAATGATAAAAGAATTGCTGGATAATTGGGGGGAAGTGAACCTCTTCACGCGTCCGAGACGCTTCGGCAAGAGCATCAACATGAGCATGCTCCGCAGGTTTTTTGAGATTGGGGCAGATAAGAGCCTGTTTGATGGACTGGATATTTCCAGGGATATTGAGTTATGTGACAAATATATGGGGCGCTTTCCGGTGATTGCCATTTCGCTGAAGCAGGTGAATGGAAGTACATATGAAGAAGCCAGAGCAAATATATGGGATGCAGTTAAGGCAGAAGCCAGACGCTTTTCCTTTCTGCTGCAGAGTGACAGATTGGATGAGGATGATAAGAACGAATATCAGGAAATTAAAAATGGAAAAAGCCTTATTGACAGCTGCATTTACCATCTCTCATATCTGCTTTGCAAACATTATGGAAGCCAGGTGATCATTCTGATTGATGAGTATGATGCACCTCTTCAAAAAGCTTATGAAAACGGTTATTATGATGACATGGTCCGATTGATACGCCAGATTTTCGGATATGCGTTAAAATCGAATGAATCCTTATATTTTGGTGTGCTGACAGGTTGTATGCGGGTTTCCAAAGAGAGCCTTTTCTCAGATTTAAATAACCCGACCATGTATACGATGCTGGATGAGGTATGCGATGAATGGTTTGGTTTTACGGATCAGGAAGTAAGAAAAATACTGGATGATTATGATCTGGGACAATATTATGAGATTACGAAAGACTGGTATGACGGATATCGCATAGGGATTACGGACATTTATTGCCCATGGGATGTGATCAACTGGTGCCGCCAGCTTCTTGTGACATCTGACCATGAGCCGAAGAATTTCTGGGCTAATATGAGTGAAAATGATACTATTTATCGGTTTATTGAAATGGCGGGTGATAATACACGGTATGATATGGAGGTTTTGTCTGAGGGAGAAACAGTGGACAAATTCCTTTCTTTTGAACTGACCTATAAAGATATCTACAGTGGGATTGATAATCTCTGGAGTGTTTTGTTTACGACTGGATATCTGACACAGCGTGGGCGCAATGAGGATGGAACCTATCGGCTGGCGATTCCGAATCGTGAAGTTCTTCGTGTTTTCCGCGATCAGGTGCAGAGGTGGTTTTTAAGAAAAAATGAGGGTAGTTTGCAGGAACTTTACAAGGCTTTTGATGAAGGGAAGGCTGACAGGATTGAAGAATGCATCAACTGTTGTCTGAAAGAATCTATAAGCTTTATGGATGGAGGCAATACGGAGGAATTGAAAGAGGCCAGCTATCATATGCTGCTGATCGGCATGGCGAAAGGTCATCCTGGCTGGCTTGTAAAATCAAACAGAGAGGCAGGGAAAGGACGGGCTGATATTATTGTGATTAACCGTTTGAAAAATTCAGGAATCATTATCGAGGTAAAACATACAAATGATAACAGGCAATTGTGTGCGAAAGCGGAGGAGGCTTGCAGTCAGATCAAAGATATGAATTATAATGAATATTTCCTGGGATTTCAAATTAATGAGATTGAGGAATATGGGATAGCATTCAGCGGAAAGGAATGCAAAGTCCTGCAAATGTGACAGAATTGACAGCCAGCCAGATAGGAAAGGGAAGCGTAACAGTTGGAAACACGATAGAAGAAATGGAAATAGTTCTTACACTTGAACCGGAAAACGATGCCTCCGTGGATATCAGTAAATGTAGTCTGACGTTTGAACCCCCATATGATCTTCTTTATGACGGAACCCCTAAGACTGCTGCTGTTTCGCTTATGTATCGAGAGAATTATTATCTGGAAGAAGGCACCGATTATTCAGTTGCCTATGATGATAATGTGAATGCAGGGCTTGTTACTGTTACGATATCTGGTTCTGGTTTTTTTACAGGTTCTATAGAACAGACTTTTACAATTGAGAAAGCAGGACAGGCTCTGAATGTGCTTTCTGGTGATTTTTATTTATCTGTTGGACAGACAGACCAGATTTTCGTTAGCGGTATAGGAGAAATTTCCTATTCTTCTGGCAACACATCGATTGCAGTTGTTGATGAAAAGGGACTTGTCACTGGTGTTTCTGACGGCGAAACTACTATAAGGGCAACCGCAGCCGGAAATAATAATTATTCCGGAGATAGTGTGGAATTTTCTGTTATTGTATATAGCCTGTCATCCGATCCGGATTATGACTATTCTACACCTGATACGGATAAAGAGGACGGAATAGAAACAGAAGCGGAAATCAAACAGTCGGAGAATTCCGATAGCACTCAGACGGAAACTACGGTTAAACTATCAGTTTGTGCACTGAAAAGCTTTACCAATACGGCAAAAGGAATAACTATAAAATGGAAAAAGGTTACAAATGCTTCCGGATATTATATATATCGCAAGACTGGAACTGAAAGCTACAAGAGAATCAGCACAATTAAGAATGGTTCTACGGTAAGTTATACGGATAAGAGTGTAAAGAATATTAATGGCACAACATATACATATAAGATTGTGCCATATTCCGAAAACTCGACAGGAATCGGAACAGTGAAAACTTTCGTCCGCCTGACTGGATCAAAGCTGACCAGCGTGAAGAATTCTTCTTCGAAGAAAGCAACTGTGAAGTGGAAGAAGACCACAAAGGTAAGCGGATATCAGATTCAGTATTCGACAAGCAAAACATTTGCAAAAGGAAATAAGGCAATAAAGGTTTCCGGAGCAAAAAAGACAAGTAAGATACTGACAGGCCTTAAGAAGGGCAAGACCTACTATGTGCGGATCCGCACTTATAAGAAAGTGAATGGAAAGACGTACTATTCTGCCTGGAGCAGCAAAATGAAGGTTAAAATTGGAAAATAAGGACAATATTAATGAATATTTCCTGGGATTTCAAATTGATGATATCAAGGAATATGGGATAGCATTCATCGGAAAGGGATGTAAAGTCCTGCAAAAGTGACAGAATTGACAGCCAGTCAGATGGGAACATCCGGTTGGCTGTTTTGATGCGCAGGGCTGCGAGTAGTATTTTTCGGCAGAAGCCGAACGCTGTCTACGCTTCGCTTCGGTCGTTGCTAAACGTGTGTCACTGGCACACAGCAACCGCGCGGGCGAGTAGAGATAAATCGTCTTACTCGATTAGACAGGGATGAAAGAGGGATGCCTGAAAAAACGTGACTTGCTAAGCGGAACGGAACGTGGTAATCTATGAACAATGGAAAATAGCGGCAGGGAGATGGATTGTTTTGCAATTCATTCCGGCCGGTCATATTTTATGATATAGGAAACTTCGTTCCCTATATCATAAAACCCTCCGGGGGATGCGC
>JAJBVF010000363.1:0-2401 GCA_020859965.1 Clostridiales bacterium | reverse complement strand
AAAGCTGCTTCGCAGCTGTGCATCGGCGCGGCAAAGTGTGCAAGCCCCTCAAGATTGAAGAGGTGAAGAGTTGATGTGGGCTTGCACACTTTGTTCTAAAAAGAATGTAAATGAGATAAAGGAGTATCTGAGGATGAAATTACGACAGCTTTTGGAGCAGATTGAGTATAAATGCATTCAGGGAACGGTGGAGACAGATGTGAAGAATCTGGTGAATGATTCCCGCAAGGTGGAAGAAGGTTCCCTGTTTTTCTGCATTAAAGGGGCAGTGACGGATGGTCACACTTATATACTGGATGTGGTCGCGAAGGGAGCGAAGACGCTGGTCGTTCAGGATGTGCCTGCGGTTCCGGCGGATGTGACGGTGATCCAGGTGGCAGATACGCGTTATGCGATGGCGCTGATGTCTGCGGCATATTTTGGATATCCGGCGAATGAGATGCGGATCATCGGTGTGACCGGAACAAAGGGGAAGACGACGACGACTTATATGGTGAAGTCGATTCTGGAGTCGGCGGGCTATAAAGTCGGTCTGATCGGCACGATTGAGGCGATCATCGGTGATGAGGTGATTCCGGCACACAATACCACGCCGGAGTCTTACACGATTCAGGAATATTTTCGCCGTATGGCGGACGCAGGCTGCCAGGTGGTGGTGATGGAAGTTTCTTCGCAGGGACTGATGCTGGAGCGTACGGCGGGTATTCCGTTTGAGATTGGTATTTTTACGAATATTGAGCCGGATCACATCGGACCGGCAGAGCATGAGAGCTTTGAGGATTACCTGGAATGTAAGAGCCGCCTGTTCAAACAGTGCCGGCTTGGAATTTTAAATGCAGATGACGCGCACCTGGAGGAGATCCTGAAAGGCCACACCTGCGAGGTGGAGACATTTGGTCTGTCGGAAAAAGCCGGAGTCCGCGCGGAGAATATGCGTCTGGTTTCCAGACCGGGCTATCTGGGGATTGCGTATACGGTATCATGGAAGGATAAGATGGGAAATGCTTTCGGACAGATGATCGTAGACTCTTCCAATGCGGATGCGGGAAATTTGGCACAGAATACAGGAGAGACGCGTTTTGACGTGGAGATTGACATTCCGGGTAAATTCAGTGTATACAATTCTCTGACTGCCATCGCGATCTGCCGTCATTTTCGGGTCGGCGTGAAAGATATCTGCAGCGCACTCAAAGAGGCGAAGGTAAAGGGGCGCGTGGAGCTGATTAAGGTTTCGGATGAGTTTACGCTGATGATCGATTATGCGCACAATGCGATGGCGCTGGAGAGTCTTCTGGAGACCCTGCGTGAGTATCATCCGCACCGTCTGGTCAGCGTGTTTGGCTGCGGCGGGAACCGCTCGAAGCTCCGCCGCTATGAGATGGGAGAGGTGTCCGGAAAGCTGGCGGATCTGACGGTGATCACTTCAGACAATCCGCGTTTTGAAGAGCCGGAGGCGATCATTGCGGATATCGTCACCGGTATAGAAAAGACTGATGGAAGGTACATTACGATCGCAGACCGCAAAGAGGCGATCGCCTGGGCGATTCATCACGGGGAGCCGGGTGATATCATTGTGCTTGCAGGGAAAGGGCATGAGGACTATCAGGAGATCCGCGGCGTGCAGTATCCGATGGACGAGAGAGTCCTGATCCGGGAAATTCTGGAGGAAGATGCAAATAAATAATACAGGATACTGATTAAATCAGGAAAGATGAAAGAAGAAAAAAGGAAAATGAAAAGAAGAGGATTAAGAGAAAGGGATGAGGGATGGCATTGTACGCGGATATCATCATTGATATCTCTCACAGCAAATTAGACCAGACGTTTCAGTATCGGATTCCTCCGGAGCTGGAAAACACTCTTGAACCAGGGGACGTGGTGGAACTTCCATTTGGACGCGGAGAACGGCTGAAGAAAGGATATGTGCTTCGTATTACGCCGAATCCGGCCTGTCCGGAGGAGAAGATCAAAATGATCGTCCGCCGGGTGACGGAGATTGGCAATGCGGAATCAAAACTGACAACTCTGGCACTCTGGATGCGGGACTATTATGGTTCGACTACAGTGCAGGCGCTTCGCACAGTCCTTCCCTTTCGAAGTAAGGCATCTGAAAAGAAGAAAAAATATGTGGTTCTGGCAGTCGACCCGGATGCGGCTGCAGAACAGCTGGCTGTTTTCCGGAAAAAGCATCAGACCGCGAGGGCAAGGCTTCTTGAAGCACTGTTGGAGGAGCCGACTCTTCCGCAGGAGGTTGTGACCGGCACTTTGCGTATCACGCAGCCGGTGCTGCGTACACTGGAAGAAAGGGGGATCATTCACTGCGAATCGGAACAAATATACCGTACTCCGGCCATTTTGGAGCAGCTTCGCGCGGAAGCGTCGGGACATGGTTCTGCAGTAG
>JAJBVF010000462.1 GCA_020859965.1 Clostridiales bacterium | reverse complement strand
TTCTTCTCCATCCCGTCTTCTTTCTCCGTTATTTCTGCATACTTCCACAATATCTTTCTTTCGGTTCAGTGTCTTCAGCAGCGTAGATTTTCCGCATCCACTCGGTCCGATGAATGCTGTGATTTTATTTGCCGGAATTTCCAGATTGATATTCTTTAATGCCTGAAAATCACCATAAAACAAATTTGTATTCTTTATGTCAATTTTTCCCATTTTCCATCCCTTCCTCCGGGTATTTCATTTCCTGCCGGCAGAGAGCTGTTTCTGTGCCTCCACCTGCTTTTACCATAGCCCATATCGTAATTTCATTTGTATTCTGCACAGGCTTATGCGATACGATCTGCTTATCTGTCTTACTCATTGACTGTTCTGATCTGACACGAGCTTTTTATAATAGTTCTCATCCGGGCTCAGCCCTGCTTCTTTGTCAGCATTCCCGCGAATAGAGAAGACAAACCATTCAGCAGCAATACCAGCACTACCAGTACCACCGCCGTCGCGTACGCCTGATCCATATAGAGTCCTTCACTGGAAAGCACATACATATGAACAGCCAGAGTACGTCCGCTTCCGAGCAGACTGCTCGGAACTTTCGCAACAGATCCAGCCGTATAGAGCAGCGCCGCCGTCTCTCCGACAATACGTCCGGTGCCAAGCACAATACCTGATAAGATTCCCGGAATCGCAGAAGGAAGTATAACACAGAAAATGGTACGCAGCTTACCGGCTCCTACGCCAAAGGAAGCTTCCCTGTACGAATCCGGCACGGCAAGCAATGCTTCCTCTGTCGTTCTCATAATCAGCGGCAATATCATCAGCACCAGTGTAAGCGAACCGGACAGCAGAGAAAATCCCCATCCAAGGGCTGTTGTAAAAAACAAAAGTCCAAACAGGCCAAACACAATCGAAGGGATACCAGACAATGTCTCTGCCGTAATACGCACCAGCTGTACCAGTTTGCTTCCTTTTCTTGCGTATTCCACCAGAAAAATAGCGGCAAAAATTCCAATCGGAACTGCAATCACAAGTGACAGCGCTGTGATAATCAATGAATTGATCAAAGCCGGCATCAAAGATGCGTTATCCGAAGTATATTTGAACGCAAAAAGATCCGGAGTCAGGTTCGGAACACCTTTTATCAGGATGAATCCGACAATAAAAACCAACACAACTGCTGTGACTGCCGCAGCCAGCCACACCAGCATTTTTACGAGAGCGGAAAAAGGATGCCGTCTCAAATACGTAATTTTTTTACTCATGTTCCGACCTCCTCTTCATGGCCGATACGCTGAGATTGATAATCAGGATAAATACAAACAGCACCACGCCTGTCGCGATCAGCGCCTGTCGGTGCAAACCAGAAGCATACCCCATCTCAATTACAATATTCGCCGTCATTGTACGCACTCCTTTTAAGAGCCCCTGCGGCATCCAGGTCTGATTTCCGGCCACCATGATCACAGCCATCGTTTCTCCAATCGAACGGCCGATTCCCAGTACAATCCCAGCTATAACGCCGGACTTTGCAGCAGGAAGGATCACGCAGAACACGCTCCTCTCATGAGTCGCCCCCAGAGCAAGAGAGCCCTCATAATAGCTGTCCGGAACGCTACGTAATGCCGGTTCCATTACACCAATAACGGTCGGAAGGATCATGATTCCCAGAAGAATACAGGCTGTCAGCATTGTGCTTCCGGATTTTCCCGTAATTGCCTTCATCGTCGGCACAATCCAGATCATACCGAAAAATCCATAAACGACCGAAGGAATGCCCGCCAGCAGGTTAATCATGGATTTAAAAGGACTATAAATTCGTTTGGGACAATAAAAAGCCAGAAATACTGCCGTCAGCATTGCAATCGGCACGCCAATCACAATCGAACCGCCTGTGACATAAATACTGCCAAGGATAAAAGGCAAAATCCCATAAATATTATTCGACGGTTTCCAGGTCTTTCCAAGCAGAAAATCCGGCAGGCCAATCTCCAGCATCGTCGGCACACCATTCGCAAAAAGGAAAATACAGATCAGGGCTACCGCAAGAATCGATACGCATGCCGCGACCAGGAATACTGCTTTCATAAACTTTTCAGAAAATTTCTGAGTCATAGTTTCTCCTTTTAACCGGGCAGCTCATCATGCGAAAATACCCGGCTCTACGCATAAAATGCCCGATCAGAGACCGGGCATCTTTTTATCCATTTTACTGGAGTTCTTCCCATGTAGTGATTTCGCCGGTGTAAATCTGCATAACCTGCTCAGTAGTCAGCTCGGTGATTCCATTATCATTATTTACGATTACCGCAATACCATCCTGCGCAATCATGATAGAAGAAACACCTTCTTCTGCTTCTTCATCCTTCAGTTCGCGGGAAGCCATTCCGATGTCATAATTTCCATCAATCGTAGATGTCACGCCAGTGGTAGAATCGCTCTGCATTACTTCGATCTCAAGATCTGCATTCACCTCATTGTAAGCTTCCGCCAGTTTTTCCATTACCGGAGTCACAGAAGACGATCCGCCAACGGTAATCTTACCGGATACGCTGCTGCCAGCAAACGGTTCTGTGTCAGAAAGTGCAATATAACCATTCTCTGATACAACAGCCTGACCCTCGTCGCTCAGGATAAAGTCAATGAAATCCTGTGCTTCTTCGCTGACTTCTTCCATTGTCAGAATGTTAAACGGACGAACAACCGTGTAGTCACCAGACTCTACATTTTCCACTGTTGCTTCTACACCATCAATTGCTACTGCTGTCACGCTGTCATCGAGCGATCCAAGTGAAATGTAGCCAATTGCATTCTCATCACCCGCTACTTTTGTCATCATCGCAGAAGTGCTGTTCGTGATTTCAGCCGCCTCTGTTGTCATATCCACTTTGTTGCCGTCCTCATCCTTCTGCTCTACTCCAACCAGCTCAATAAATGCGCCGCGTGTACCAGAACCATCTTCTCTTGAGCATACAACAATATCGCCGGATGCATCCGCCAGTGCTGCTGTACCAGGAACTGCTACCATCATTGCCGCCATTACTGCCGCGATTACTTTTCTTTTCATAAGATCTGTCTCCTTTATTCTATTGAACTATATCGGAACGCTCCTGGCGTCCCCCTGATTACAGTCAGAATTGTAAGACAGCTATGTAAAATGTAAAATGCCTATCATGTAAAATGAAAGTAAACTTGTTGTAAGGAACTGCCGCAAGAACGCCAGCGCAGATAGTTTCGCATATATATTGTTACATTTTTGGATTACATCAGGATCCGGATTATCCGGTGAGATACTTCACAGAAAGTGCTTATTTACACATGTATAAGAGTTTCCCTGTTTTTGGTATGGTGTAAACATACCTAAATAGTACACTCACGCCATTTTTACTTTCCGATGGTGTGGTATTAACATACTTAAAGGAGGTGATTGAATGGCTTATCAGGCAAAACAATTCGGCATTGTGCTTAAGAACGCGCGAATGGATAAACACCTGACACAGGCTGAACTGGCAGAGATCCTGGATATCTCTCTATCCTATCTCAAGGATCTGGAGCGTTTTCGGAACAATCCCAGCTATGAAATTTTCGAAAAGGTAATCCGCTACTTCAATCTGTCAGCAGATACTGTGATTTATCCAAACAAAAATCTGAATTCCGATACATATCAGCAGATTGATCGTCTGTTGACCCGCTGCGACGAATCGCAGCTTCGTGTAATTCTCGCCACTGTGGAGGCATTACTGGCAGAAAGCGAAAGAAATTCAGAGACAGAGGCCGCTTCAGTTTCGGATAAATAAACAATACGAAGGCACAAATCATAATGTAACTTGCAAGAAGTTCGCCGCGCTTGCGGGAGCGAACTTCGCAAGTTAACGACAGAATCACCGTAATCTTTCCGCAGAATTTCTGCAATATTCCACGGTGATTCTGTCAGTATTTATATTCTTCAGTTTCAAAAAATGAATCCTGTATCGTGTTGGTATGTTTTTACAATACCAAAATAGTGTGTTATAGCCATTTTTACTTTTCAATAGAATGGCGCTATCATACTTTCAGGAGGTGAACAGATGACTTTTCAAACAAAACAATTCGGCATCGTATTAAAAAACGCGCGAATGGACAAAAAAATGACACAGGCCGAACTGGCAGAGGCCCTGGATATCTCACTATCCTATCTCAAAGACCTGGAAGGTTTTCGGCATCATCCAAGCTACGAGCTTTTCATAAAAATCATACGCTATTTCAATCTGTCAGCGGATACCGTGATCTATCCGAATAAAAATCAGAATTCCGATACATATCAGCAAATCAAACGTCTGCTGACCCGCTGCAATGAAGAGCAGCTTCATGTAATTCTTGCCACTTCTGAGGCATTACTGGCAAAAAGCAATACGGAAACAGAGTCCCATGCGGAGTAACAGAGGACGCAAAAAACAATGTAATATGTATTCTGCAAAGATTCAATACCTCAATGTAAACATTGGGGTACTGAATCTGCCGTCTACAGCATATTCAGATAACCATGTCCCCTCCGCAATCATTCACAAGATTCAGTCCGTCTGAAGCCATGCAGATCGTTTTTCCTTTGGAGCAAACTTCTTCCGGAGTCCCGGATATCTCCATATCCTCCAGATCTTCCTTCAACAGCTCCAGTTTGCCAACAACATCACCTTCCCTGCTTCTCACATCATCGTTCTCTTCCAAAGAACCATCCAGCGTAAACAGTTCCCGAACAGTCAGCCTCTCAATCAGATAATTAAAGTCCTGCTCCATTTCAGATTTGAGAAATAATTTTCCTGGAAGTTAAAGAATAAACGTCAAACAACTGCCTCAATCAGAGTCCTTTCTCCAAGCTGCAAATGTTTGATACCTGTTTCTTTCTTTTTATTAAAATTAAAACTTAACATATATCCTTTCTGCAGGTGGTAGTAATCCATATATTCCAGCAACTGCTTTTCCCCACGTTTGTTATACTCCTTACCATGCCAGATCTTCATTTCCAGGACTTCCTGTACACCTTTATAATCAATAATAACATCTGTCCTTTTCATATTCCTTGTTCTGGCTTCAATATAATAATTTCCGCTCCCATTAATGATCGGTTTAAGAAAAATCAGAAAAAGACGTCTTCCATTCTCTTCGACAAACTTTTCGTCAGCATCTGCATAAATATCTTCAAAATATTCACAGAATTTTTTCAGAACCAGTTCCATCTGAAGATAACCACCCAGTACAAACTGATTTTTTTCCATTTCAGCGGTTGTAAACATTTTTATATCCGTTTCTTCTTCAGACAGGAAAAGATTGTATAGCTTCATCTCGAAAATTCGATTAGAAATACAAACCGTCCCATCCTTCTCCTTCAGGAATCCAAACATTTCCCCAATGCGAATTCTCTCATTCTCCGCCTCATAAGAATATTTTCTTCCCTGAAAGAGAATACCATAAATCATCTCCTTCAGCTTCGGATAGTCTGCAAGTTTTTTACTCATATCATCGAAAAGTGTATTCGGAGTCTTTAAAATTACCCGCACTGCGTTCTGGAAAGCTTCTTCCCCCCAACTCTCTTTCTTATCCAACTTCTTACTGCGATCCGTCACACTCTTTGCCATAATCTGACAAAGCTTCGAAACAAGGAACGGATAGCCCATTGTGTAGTCATAAAGCAAATGACTCATCCTTTCCAGATTCATCCCGGTGTCCCAGTCAGCCTCATATTGTTCAAGCATCGAAACGATATCTTTTGGTGAAAAGCTCATATCTACTGTAAAATCCACCGCAATATTCCAGGGACTATTGTATCTGGATTCCGCTTCCGGATGAATTTTCTGCTTTAAATTTTTCACATCATAGACCCCAGCCAGGATCACCGACTGAAACGTGGTCACACCCGGCCTTTTCAGATAGTAAAAGCGAAGCTGAGCCAGGAAATCAAGAAATACCTGATTATTCGAAGCAGAATCTACTTCGTCAATTAGCAAAACTACTCTTTTGGAAGCCTTGCGGCACAAACCAGTCAAAGAGAAAAAAAACCTGGAAAGAGACACTCCTTCCAAACGCTCGTCCACATATTGTCCCAGTTCTCGCTTCGCATCCGCAAACAGGTCATTCTCTGCCACCAGCAAGATCTGTCTGGAAACAGCCGTCACAAAACGTCCCTCCGACTCAAAGTCAGCATAAGAAAGGCCTTGAAAATCCAGACTGATCACTGAATAATAAGGCTTCAAATATCCTGTCAGAGCATTCAGAATTGTGGTCTTTCCATACTGCCTTGCACGATTGATAGTAAAATAGTCTCCCGCATCTACCATACTCTTAACAGCAGCCAGTCTGGAATTCAGATCAACCATATAATGCCTGTCAGGCAGGCATACACCATTCGTATTAAAAACTTTCAACATCTGACATTCTCCATTCGTTTTGCCTGTTTCCAAATCTTCGATGTACTGACAATTGCTTCAAAATTCAGGACGACCTTTTCTTTTATTTTAGTGTAGCATAATACGGCCATCATTCACAAGTAGAATTTAATCACTAAGCAAAGTTATCACATACTTCACATTAAAAACTCTTCCGCATCAGCCCCACTGATTCTCCGTATAGCCTTTCACCAGTTTCTCAAAAATGTCCCGTCCCACCAGAGAAATAGCCTGCTCTTCCAGATTCTGCGGTTCGCCCTGTCATTCAGCTCCGCTTTCTTCCGGAATGTACTCAATCATCTGATATCCCAGTTCCTCCAGTCTCTGCGCCAGCGCATCCCCTTTCACATAAACAATATCATATTCTGCGTTCTCATAATCGAACGCCTCAAAGAGGTAATAGTCTTCTTCATACCATTTCAGCTTTATATCTCCCTGTTTGCTGATAATAAAATAATTGTCGAGATTCAGCATCTCCTCCTGTTTTTTCCCAAACAATTGATAATCCATCAGCTGAGACTGGTAAAACTGAATTTTAATACCAGAAAGCCCACCCTTTAAAATATAGGGGTACTCCTCTGCAATGTCATCTTCCATAGCCTGAAGGAATTCTACAACGTCCGCTGTCGCTTCTTTGACATAATCGTTCGATGCTTTTCTGATTTTTACATAATTCACCTGAATCAGGAACATGTCGCACACGAGAACCAAAGCCAGAACAGCAGACGGTGTCCATTTCTTTTTCCTGCAGGAAAGGAGTAATACCGCAGCCATCATTCCCAGCCCCAACAGGCACGCTCCCACCAATGCAGCTTTTCCGTAATATGCTCCGGATAAAATAGTCGATGGGTCTTCGATTGTCTGGAAGGTATTCAGAGTAATCG
>JAJBVF010000179.1:5782-7330 GCA_020859965.1 Clostridiales bacterium | reverse complement strand
GATTAACCCTCTTATAACATCAACGCCAGACATTGTCAACTCCTTCGGGAAGTTTTTTTAGCCAAAGAAAAAATCCTACCCCCGCTGCCTGCTGCAGGCTTTACTGATTTAAGTCCTATGGCATTTGAGCATCATTTAACATCAACGCCAGACATTGTCAACTCCTTCGGGAAGTTTTTTTTAGCCAAAGAAAAAATCCTACCCCCGCTGCCTGCTGCAGGCAGTGCCTCGTGTTAATCCAAAGAACTTTTACCAGAGGCGATCGCGTCGAGAAGTTCGCGGTCGGCACACGCGTTTCGCCGCTCAAACGTCACCAGCATCGCGAGATTACACAAAGCGTGAGCCAAGGAAGAAAGGCCGCTCTCCTCATCCTTGGCTTTTCCTTCGCGCCAGGCGAGGAGATGTCTTTGCAGGGCCGCGTACAGCCTATCCTCGGAAATCCCCTTTTCCCAGTTTCTATCGCCGTATTTATCCGCGCCATAGGTCAACACTTCGCCCAGCGCGCGCATAGCTTCCGGCGGGATTAAGTCAAGCCGCAGCTTTCCCGCGTCATGTTTGAGCCCCTCTGTATTCACAAGTTCTCTCCTTTAACCTCAAGCGCCGGTTCGGCTATATTCCGGGCTTTGAACTAGTGCCAGTTTTTTGTACGTGTCAAGCCGCCGGTTCAAATAATGCCGGAGCAAATTATATGTGGTTTTCTCGGCCTCCGCACGGTCGCGGCAAAACCAGAAAGGAATCTTATACCTGGATGAAAAAGCCAGGATAGAAGCCCAGGCCGCCTTGGGGTCAATGCGTGAACGGTAGAGGCCTTCCTGAACCCAGCCCGCTTCTTGTTCGACGACCACGGCGAAAGAACGGAGATAGGTGGAACGCATGAGCTCCTTTTCAAAGCGTTCGCGGCCTTTGGTGAGACAGCCTACGAGGTCTTCAAGGCTTTTCCTTTCGCAGCTGATCTCCAATTCAAGCCCCACCAGGCTGTAGTCTCCCACCCACAGGCTTCCCTGGACAGTTTGAACGTCGGGATAGCCAAGGAAAGAAAAGGGAGCTTGTTCTCGAGTGTCTACAATTATTTCCATTGGTCAATCGTTTCTCAATCCCTGAGATTTTCCTCTCATTCTATCCTCCAATCGCATTTTTCACACCACTTCCACTCTAGCCACCACCAATTATATTTAGGACATGGTCGAACGTCTGGATGTTTTTTTATCCCCTCAAGGAGTGCTTCTTTTGAAATGTATCCTGCTGCCCTAGGATCGGGAAGACGGATACGGCATTTTGGGCGTCTTACCGGAGGCTCAGGTTCAGTGGCATCAACAGGCGCGTCATCAACAGGCGTATCATCAGGCAACCGCAGGTGCATCATCAGGCAACCCCCAACCTCTCGTTCTATGGTGCCATCTTGCCGGTTTTAAGCCAAGGAAAGAAAAATGCTTCCCCCAGCCCTCCGTCGCGCAGCACGGCGCGGGCGGCATTTAAAAAACGCACGAGAATCCATTCTAAGCCTTGTTTTTCTTCTCTTGGCTATGATATATCATCCGAAATTTGCCT
>JAJBVF010000179.1:0-5682 GCA_020859965.1 Clostridiales bacterium | reverse complement strand
ATTCTAAGCCTTGTTTTTCTTCTCTTGGCTATGATATATCATCCGAAATTTGCCTATATAAGTCCTCATCCCCAGTTTGTCTTGCGACACGGAGTGCCTGGCAAATCCATTTTTCGGCGACACACCGCGTTTGAGGAAATTGCCGTGCTTCGTAATGCAGTGTTTGAACGCGGTCAATTATAAACTGGCGCATGGGTTCGTTAATGGGAGCTTTGCGGCGTTTGAGCATTTTCATCTGGTTCTCCTTTGCCTGCGGCAGCAATCTCTTCTAACCTCTCCAGCATAAGCCGGCGCAACATGGCCGCAAATGTCATGTGGGCCTCTCGAGCGAGCTTGGCGATTATTTCAATATCTTCCTTGGCTAAACGGGTCTGGACTTGATTTTTCATGATACATTCCCCCTTTATGTTTTTGGCCTGCCGCAGGCACCTGGCTTTCTCTTGGCCTGCCGCAGGCAACAGCTTTCTTCATCTTCGACAGATTCGGCTGGACATGGCTCATGCGTTAACCGGCACCTCCAACCAGGCTCATCCCCCGGAAAATATGCGCCCTGGGCGTAGCCGGGGATATTGTCGCCAAAAGAGCGATAACCTTTGTCCCAGTAGAGATATTTACACATCGTGGTTATCCAGCTCAGTCAGCAGGTCCATCTCAGCCCTACGCTGTTCTTCATCCTTCTCAAGCTGCAGTATCCGCGCGATGTTAATAACGAAAACGTGTCCACAAATCACAAAGAGGATCATCATCAGGCATTCCAGGCCGTCTCCCAGGCCGAGATTGAACAGAGGATAGAGCAGGAGCGACACCCCAAGAGAGATGCCACAGAGCGTCCACGCCTCCTTGCTCTTGTGCCTGTTGGTCATTTCCTGCATTTCCCAATTCTGCAACTTTTCCATCCGAATCTCATGGGCTGTTTTAGACATGTCAATTCTCCTTTCGCTCAGTCGCCGCGAGGGCTTTAAACCAAGAAAAAATTTCAGCAAGCCAAGAAAAAAATTCAACTTTCCTATGGCCTGCTGCAGGCATTATCTTCCCTGGCTTGCATGATAGCGCCGAGAATACCCTTGAATAGGACTAGGGCCACGGATAAGCCAAAGAAAAGGCCGATACCTTCCAACACCGTTCCTCCCGCCAAGAGCACGCCTATCACGAATGGCGCAGAAACAAGCAAAATCCAACCAATCATAGTAACACCCCCTATGCCGCGGCAAGCGCGTTTGAATATCATTTAACTCCGGCGTCAGGCATTGTCAAGCCCTTCGGGAAATATTTTTTAGCCAAGGGAAAGTTTCAATCCACGCCTCCGCGTGGGAGGCGACTTGTCCAGGCCGTAAGGAAAAAAGCCTGCGGCAGCAAGCCTGCGGCAGCAAGCCTGCGGCAGCAAGCCAAGGAAAAAAATTAACCCAAGCCTGCTGCAAGCACGTTTAAACATGACGGTCTCCTTTAGCCTCACGGCGTTTGCGCGTTAAAAGGGTAAATCGTCCATATTTTCATCCGGCTCGGGGAAGGAATCCGGATTGAGGGTTTCCTCGTCGCCCTGCCGCAGGCACAAAAGAAAACAATCCGCGCTGTCTTTTCTCCCCGGAATCGCCACCCTTGTGGCAAACCCCCTGCCTTTTTGCGCTGATGACAAAAACATTCCCGCATCTCTCAGTACCTTAAGTTCCCGCTTATATTGTCGCGGGTCTAGGCAGTTTTCTTTAAACACACTTGTGAAAACGCAATATTCATCCCTATCGGGTTTATCAGGTTTGCCAAAAGTGCGATATATGCCTACAGCGTCCTTTTTCGGGAGGTCGTTGTCGTTAGAAATGAACAATCCCAAATTTTGCAGCAAAAAGGCTTCCCAGTGGTCGAGAATTTTTCGCGTTTCAGAGCGCAAGGCCTTCCCCTTTTCATCAAACTGGTCAAGCCAAAGAAGAAACACCCGCTTAAGGGCTGCTTCTTCCTTTTCCTGGTTCCATGGGAAAATGCCGGCGGCAATGCCCAGGTGCAGGGCCAGGCGGTTCACGCCCAGCTTGGTCGCCATTAAAATTTGGTCGTGAGGCGCGTCTTGCGCGATTTGGAAAAAATTAAGGACGGCCTCGCGAGACAAATATTCTTGATAAAGGTTCGCGGGGACCCCGTGTTCGGCGAGAAAGCCAAGGAAAAGCGGCAGGGCGTGCCCGTAATTTTCTTTCACGGCGTCTCCCATGGCTTTGCCGAACTCAGACAAGGTCCTCAGCCCGTGAAGGTCTTCAAAAATGCCTGCGGCTTCCTTAAGCCCTTGCGGCGATTGAGCAGCGGGAATATCATAAATCCGGCTTTCCTGGCCGCTGTAAACCCGCAAGTTCTTAGCCGTTAAATAGGACGCCAAACTGGCTTCGGAAGCCGTGAACACGCTTACTCGCCAAAAAAGAACAGGGCGGGCGTTAGTGTCCTTGTCCATTCGCCGCTTCCCCTCACCGTTCATAATCATATAGATAGCCGCAGAAAAGCCGACGGGGTCTTCTATAGCCATTTCCCCAAGCTCATCCAAAAACAAACAAAGGTGGTTGTTCGCGTGGCAAATTCGCTCAACACCGTTTTTTGTCGCGGACCACTTCATTACCGCGCCCTCGGGGTGCCCTACATTTTCAATCTCCTTGGTGGTTCCACGGCCATAACAGCTTGCGCCTGCTTGTAGGCAGAGGGTTTTGCCTATTTGGTGACTACCGACAATATTCCAGCCGGCGAACATTTTCTCCCCAAGATAGCCGCGCAAAGGAGCGGCTAAAGCCTCCGTTAACGCCAAAATGAGGTGGGGGTTGCCGGAAGACAGGGCGCAAACCGTATCTTGCCAGCCCTTAAGCGTTCCGCGCTTGGTGAAGAAAATATCCGATTCAGCGTCTGTCTCGTGCATAAAGATTTTTTCTCCCAGCTTTACTGTATCGCCGGGAAGAGCGAAAAAGCGCGTATCGCCCTCTTTTCTCCAGCCGGTACTTGTTAAAATTGTATATTCTTCTGAAAAAGGCGTATCGTTTATGTATGCCGGAATGTATTTTTGGCAATTTCGCACAGTTCCGTAGCCAGGAAGATAATATAGCGTTGCGGCGCTTCCTGGCTGCTTAAGCGCGGACTCGGGAACAATCTTTTTCACCGTTCGCCCTTTGTTGTCGACATATTCAACCAGACGCCCAAACTCGCCTTCCTCGGAATAGGTGAGTCCCAAAACGTCCAGGCGGCTTCCTATCCGCTCAGCCGAGGCAATAACCCCCTGATTTGTGTATGAAACGCGGTATAAGCCAAGAGGAAAAACAGGCGGCTCGTCAAGGTTGCAAAATTCGGGCTGCTTCTCTTGTTCAGTCTCCGCTGGGGTTTGAAGCCCGCCGCCGGCGCGCCCGCCGCAGGCGAGGGCTTTAACATTTTGGGGAGTCTTTGGGAAAGAAGCGTGGAGACGAACAAGGTCATCGCCGCCACGATTGTAGAGGTCGTTGAAATCAACGGACACGTTCCCATGGACGGGAACGGCAATGTTTTCCGTTTTTGCGGAAGAGGCGGCTTTCAAGGCATAGGCGAGCCCGGGATTTTGCGGGTCCTCAATATCATTATCCGCGGCAATAATAATGCGGTAGTCCTTGTACCGGGGGTGAGAGCGCAAGGCGGCCGCAACCGCAGACATATTGCCGCCGTCTATCGCGGCGAAACATGGGAAATCCATGGCGCGGGCGAACGAATCAGCCGTGGCGAAACCCTCGGCTATCCCCACGGTTTTTTTTACACCATCGGCGCGCTCGGGCTCAAAAAGAAGCGAGGCCGCGGTTTTTGATGCGCCGGGGTATAGGTACTTTTTGCCCCACAGGTTTTCTTCCCACGCGCTGGATTGCAATGTCATGAGGTTCCCGTCAATGTCAAAATACGGGACGATAAGGCTGTTATTAAGCCAAGGAAAAGAATCAGAGTCCCCGTCGGTATAGAGGCGAAAAGCGGGATGCGGCCGCACATGTTTCGCCCGAAGGTATGGGTGATTGTCGCCACTTGTCCGCAACCGCGCGTAAAACTCCGTTACGGCGCGCAATGCTTCTTGATGTTTTTGTTGCTTGATCGCCGCGAGGGCTTTTTTCCTCGACCTAACCCAGGCGCGCTCCCCGTCGGTCCAGCTTTTTGGTTTTTTTGTGGTGAACCAAACCGTGCCGGTCGCGGCATCATGAACCTGATACCAGCCAAGGAAGAAACTGGGGTCGTTCTGCCAGACCATATAGGCCGCGTTCTTCCCGTTTGCTGCGGGGTGGAGCGCGGAGGGGCAACGGACAAGGGTAGCCAAGGATAAATCAGCAGTCAGTACGCCGCTTTCGTTCAAAAAAGAGAGTACCGCCTCCTTGGACGGGGGAAGAAGGAAATACTCTCTCATCCCTTCGTGGGCTACAGAATATGAGGACATGCCGCAGGCACCTCCAATAAACCAAGAAAAAATTCACCTAGCCTGCTGCAGGCAACCCTTGGCCTACCGCAGGTACGGCAGGCACCTCCAATAAACCAAGAAAAAATTCAACTAGCCTGCTGCAGGCAACCCTTGGCCTACCGCAGGTACGGCAGCCGCGGCGGACAAAAACTTTTCTTTAACCCTAGGGCCGATGGAGGCCTGCCCTGTAATATAGCTGTGGAGGTTTGACGGATTCATTTCTAAAACTCTCGCAATTGCCGCTTTAGTTTTATAGGCTGAAAGAAGCTTATTATACGCGCCCTCAACCTCCGGGTCCAGGAAGCCTCCCTGCAGCGCCTTCCCCCTATATGCCTTGTCTCGCACGCCCTGTAAAAAGGCCCGGCGAAACGGCTCTGGGATAAGGCTTGTTTGCTGCTGCCCGAAAAGATACGCCTCGCGTTCATTGTGAAACATTTTCATTTGTGCCTCCATATTGTTATTCATAGCGTTTTATTACGAAGTAATTGTGTTAATGTCAAGGGGCCAAGCCCTTCGGCGTTTGAGAAGGGGACAAGCCAAGAAAAAAATCTGCGCCACCCTGTTGGTAGGTTTGTTATGATGTGACGATAGAAATGTCAAGCAATAGGTACTCCATTCGTAATTGCTATTGATATCTATTACGAATTCGCCATGCACAGGTGAATTTGAAAACAAAGCCAAGAAAAAAAATAACAGAGCCGATGAGGTTAGCCTTGCGGCGTTTGAGCACGGCGATTGAGGTTAGCCTTGCAGCCTGCCGCAGGCATTGGCACGAAAGTTGCATAAGGCTAAATTCCAACTTCCCTCCTCGCACAGGCAAAGTTGTAATCAAGAATTGGAATCAAAAATCGAGTTGGCACGAAAGTTGCATGAGAGAGAAAAAAGTAAATATTATGATAAGATAAGATAAGATAATAATAATATAATAAATATAATATATATAATTAATTCCAATTATTCCAATTATTCCATTCAACTTTTACTCTCAATAATATTGACCCCTAAAAATTTTGTTCCTGACAGGAACAAAACTTTGGACCCCCTTACAGGGCCTCTCTCCCTGGGAAATTTTTTGGAATGTTGGAATCGGGGGTTAAACCCTTGATATCGTTAAGAAAAATTTTCGATTTTGATTCCAATTCCAAAAAAGTTGGAAGCCATTGAAATCATTGAAGATACGGCGGATCTGCCAAAAAAAGTTGGAATTTTGATGTCACCCCTGATGTCACCCCCTGATGTCACCCCTGAGTTTGATGCCACGG
>JAJBVF010000232.1 GCA_020859965.1 Clostridiales bacterium | reverse complement strand
GAGGGAATCATCGCTCTCAGTGCCTGCCTGGCCGGCGCGGTGCCTCGCGCGCTGGGACGCGGCATGTACGACGAGGCGAGGAGGATTGCGCAGCAGCATCTGGAAATCTTTGGTGAAGGCAATTATTTTCTGGAGCTGCAGGATCATGGAATCCCGGAACAGAAGCTGGTCAATCAGCAGCTTGTACGGATGAGCCGGGAGCTGAATATTCCTCTGGTGGCGACGAATGATGTCCATTATACCTATGAAGAAGACGCGGCGGCGCACGACATTCTGCTTTGCCTGCAGACGGGGAAAAAACTCTCGGATGAGAACCGGATGCGCTATGAAGGCGGTCAGTATTTTGTGAAATCACCGGAACAGATGGCGGAGCTGTTTCCTTACGCGCCGGAAGCTCTGGAGAATACACACAAAATCGCAGAGCGCTGCCATGTCGAGATTGAGTTTGGCGTAACGAAGCTGCCGAAATTTGATGTTCCGGCGCCGTATACGTCGTGGGAATATTTAAATAAGCTCTGTTCGGACGGGCTGGTGAAACGGTATGGTGAACGGGCTGAAGAGATCCGGCCGAGACTGGACTACGAGCTTTCTGTCATAAAAACGATGGGCTATGTGGATTATTTCCTGATTGTCTGGGATTTTATCCATTATGCGCGGGAACATGAGATCATGGTCGGACCGGGTCGTGGCTCTGCGGCCGGAAGCGTGGTATCCTATACACTTGAAATCACGCAGCTGGATCCGATCCGCTACAATCTTCTGTTTGAGCGCTTTCTGAATCCGGAGCGTGTCTCCATGCCGGATATCGATGTGGACTTCTGCTTCGAACGCCGTCAGGAAGTGATTGATTATGTGGTGCGCAAGTATGGAAAAGACCGCGTTGTTCAGATTGTGACCTTTGGTACACTGGCTGCGCGCGGTGTGATCCGTGATGTGGGGCGTGTGATGGATCTGCCATATGCACTCTGCGATTCCATTGCAAAACTGGTGCCGAAGGAACTGGATATTACGCTGGATAAGGCGCTGCAGATGAGTCAGGAGCTGCGTACGACTTATGAGAACGACGAGCAGGTGCATGAGCTGATTGATATGTCCAGACGTCTGGAGGGACTGCCGCGTCACACTTCGATGCATGCGGCAGGCGTTGTGATCAGTCAGAAAAGTGTCGACGAGTATGTGCCGCTCTCAAGAGCCTCTGACGGCACGATCACGACGCAGTTCACGATGACGACGCTGGAAGAGCTTGGACTTTTGAAAATGGATTTCCTGGGTCTGCGGACGTTGACGGTGATTCAGAATGCTGTGAAGCTTGCGGAAGCGGGCAGCGGGGAAAAAATCGATATTGATGCAATTGATTTTGACGATAAAGCAGTGCTGGATTCGCTTGCCACCGGAAAAACAGACGGCGTGTTTCAGCTTGAGAGCACGGGTATGAAGAACTTCATGAAGGAACTGAAGCCGCAGAATCTGGAGGACATCATCGCCGGTATTTCTCTTTATCGTCCGGGTCCGATGGATTTTATCCCGAAATACATTTACGGGAAAAATCATCCGGAGGATATCACTTATGACTGCCCGCAGCTGGAACCGATTCTGGAGCCGACCTATGGCTGCATTGTTTATCAGGAGCAGGTCATGCAGATCGTGCGCGATCTTGGCGGCTATACGCTGGGACGCAGCGACCTTGTCCGCCGGGCAATGTCCAAGAAAAAGGCATCTGTGATGGCAAAGGAACGCCAGAATTTTGTCTATGGCAATGAGGAAGAAGGCGTGCCTGGCTGCATCGCGAATGGGATCGATGAAAAGACAGCAAATAAAATCTTCGATGAGATGACCGATTTCGCACGGTACGCGTTCAACAAGTCCCATGCGGCTGCTTATGCTGTTGTTGCTTATCAGACTGCCTGGCTGAAGTATTATTATCCGGTCGAGTTTATGGCAGCCTTGATGACTTCCGTGATCGACAATCCGGGCAAGGTAGCGGAATATACGCTGGTCTGCCGTCAGATGGGGATCGAAATCCTGCCGCCGGATATCAATACCGGGGAGAGTGGTTTTTCAGTTCAAAATTCCAAAATCCGCTACGCCCTCAGCGCCCTTAAGAGCATCGGCCGCAGCGTGATTGACGGCATAGTGGAGGAACGGAAACGTAATGGCGTTTTCCGAAGCTTACAGGACTTCATAGAGCGTGTCAGCAGTAATAAAGATGTCAACAAGCGAACGATTGAGAATCTGATTAAAGCGGGCGCTCTGGATTGCTTTGGCGCTACACGCAAACAGATGCTGCAGGGCTATGGGGCAATCATGGATCATGCGGCTGCGCAGAAAAAAGATGCTGTATCCGGGCAGATGTCTTTGTTTGATCTGCTCGGTGAAGAAGAAAAGCGCGAGTATGAAGTAAAGCTTCCGGATGTCGGAGAATTTGACAAAGAACAGCTTCTTTCCTTTGAAAAGGAAGTACTTGGCATTTATATCAGTGGGCATCCGCTGGACCGGTATGAGGAAAAATGGAGAAAGACGATTTCTAACGTCACCGCAGATTTTCAGCTGGACGAAGAGACCGGACTCTCCAGTGTCCAGGACGGAGCGAGAGCGATTATCGGCGGTATGATCACGAATAAAACGGTCAAATATACGAAGACGAATAAAACGATGGCATTTCTGACTCTGGAGGATCTGGTGGGAACGGTCGAGGTAGTCGTCTTTCCGCGCGATTATGAGACCTATAATCAGTACCTGGCAGAGGATAATAAAGTATTTGTGCGTGGGCGTGTCAGCTGTGAGGATGATCGGCCGAGTAAACTGATCTGCGAGCGCATCTGGCCTTTTGAACAGAGTGCGAATAATATGTCTGATTATTTGCCGGGCGGACAGAGTAATGGAAGGAAACCGTCAGGCTCTTACATGTCGCAGAACCCTCCGGGAAATGGAAGAGAATTGTGGGTGCAGTTCGCAGACAAGCAGGAGTACACGCAGAAAGAAGGGGAGCTTTTCCGCCTGCTGCGGGACAGCGAGGGCGAAGACTATGTCGTGATCTATGTGCGCAGTGAGCGGGCAGTGCGCCGTCTGGGTGAAAACTGGGCGGTGAATGCGGATGAAACGCTGGTGCGCGGCCTCAGAGAAATATTTGGTGAAGAAAATGTAAAATTTAAGCAAAAAAAAGAAAAGACTTAAAGAAAAGGCCTGTTTTAAAGGAAATTCCGGCAAAAGCGTTTTGAATGTGAAACACAATTAAGCCACGCCGGATTCTTTACAAATGTCCCAAAATAGATTAGAATGAGCATAACTGTGAATAAAGCTGTGAAAGAATGGAACAGCGGCGTATGAACAGAGATTTATGAATGAACAGGAAGTACAGGAGAAATCATCTACGAATCGCGAATATGCGCGGGAGGTATGTCATGGCGAAAAAGGTTGAGACGATAGGTGTATTGACAAGCGGTGGGGATGCATCGGGTATGAACCCGGCCATTCGTGCAGTAGTGCGCAAAGCACTGTCACAGGGAATCAAAGTGAAGGGCATTTATCAGGGCTATAAGGGACTTCTGAATGAGGAAATTGAAGATCTGACAGCACGGAGTGTTTCGGATACGATTTCAAAAGGCGGTACGATTCTCTATACAGCGCGATGCCATGAGTTTCGTACAAAAGAAGGACAGGATGAGGGTGCGGCGATCTGCCGGAAGCATGGTATCGATGGACTGGTTGTGATCGGCGGAGACGGTTCCTTCCGCGGAGCTCAGCAGCTGGCTGCCCGCGGCATTAATACGATAGGTGTGCCTGGTACGATCGATCTGGATATTGCCTGTACGGATTATACGATTGGTTTTGATACGGCGGTGAATACGGCTATGGAAGCGATTGATAAGGTCCGGGATACCTCGACGTCCCATGAGCGGTGCAGTATTATCGAGGTCATGGGGCGGAATGCCGGGTATATCGCTTTATGGTGCGGCATTGCGAATGGTGCGGAGGATATCCTTCTGCCGGAACAGTATGACTACGATGAGCAGACGCTGATCAACAATATTATCAACAACCGCAAGCGCGGTAAGAAGCATCATATTATTATCAATGCAGAAGGTATTGGCCATTCCACGAGTATGGCGCGCCGCATTGAGGCTGCGACCGGTATGGAGACGAGAGCCACGATTCTCGGACATCTGCAGCGCGGAGGCAGCCCGACCTGCCGCGACCGTGTGTACGGTTCCATGATGGGCGCAATGGCGGCTGACCTGCTGATCGAAGGTAAGTCCAACCGCGTGGTGGCTTACAAGGGCGGAGAGTATGTAGATTATGATATCGATGAGGCTCTTGCGATGCAGAAGGATCTTCCTGAATATATGGTGCGCGTCGCGAAGGCGATGCAGATCTGATGCATTATGAAAGAGAAAGCGTCATGCTGCGGCTCAGGGTGCTGCGGAGAGGATGAGATCGTTAGGTCATCCTGCGCATCCTGTGCTTAGAGCAGATGGAATGGAGACATCAAAGTGATCACAAGTACGGGAAATACGCAGGTGAGGCAGCTGCTGCAGATTCAGAAAAAGGCAAAAGAACGGAATGCGAGAGATGTGTTTGTGGTGGAAGGTCCGAAAATGTATCGGGAGACGCCGGGAGAACGTCTGCAGGAGATTTTTGTTTCCGAATCTTTCCAACGGAAGCATCCAGAGCTGTTTGATGGAGAAGTTCAGGCGATCGTACTGTCTGACCATGTGTTTGAAACGGTATCGGATACGAGGACTCCGCAGGGAGTCCTCTGTGTTGTAAAGCAGTATCACTATGAACTGGCGGACTTGCTTGGAAATTCTTCATCTGTGCCGCTTATAATGGGACTGGAAAACCTCCAGGATCCGGGGAACCTCGGAACGATTGTGCGCACAGCAGAGGCCGCGGGTGTGACCGGGATTTTGCTCGGACCAGGATGTGTGGATCTGTACAATCCCAAGGTGATTCGATCCACGATGGGTGCAATCTATCGGATGCCATTTTATTATACAGCCGATTTCCGACGTGATCTGAGTATACTTCGTGAAAAGGGTGTACGTTGGTATGCGGCTCATCTGGCAGGCAGCGTTCCCTACGATGAAGGAAACTATTCCGGTCCGTCCGGTTTTCTGATCGGAAATGAGAGTCAGGGACTGACTCCGGAGACAGCGGCTTACGCGGATACGCGTATCCATATCCCGATGTGTGGACAGGTGGAATCCCTGAATGCCGCGGTTGCAGCATCCATTTTGATGTATGAAGCAGGCAGACAGAGAAGAAACGGGAGGCGTTTTTAAATGAGAGAGCAGTTGACGGAATCAGATGTAAAGAAAATTCAGGAAGAGATTGACTACCGCAAACTGGTGGTGCGCAAGGAAGCAATCGAGGCTGTAAAAGAAGCGCGTGCCCATGGCGATCTGAGCGAGAACTTTGAGTACCATGCGGCAAAGACGGATAAAAATAAAAATGAGAGCCGTATCCGTTATCTGGAGAGGATGCTGAAGACCGCCCAGGTCATTTCAGACGATTCGAAGGATGATGAGGTCGGAATCCACAATAAGGTAGAAGTATATGTGGAAGAGGACGATGAGACGGAAGTTTACCGGATCGTGACTTCCGTGAGAGGCAATTCTCTGGATGGAAGGATCAGCATCGAATCGCCGATGGGCAAAGCTTTGCTGGGACACAAGGTCGGAGACCGGGTGCTTGTGCAGGTCAATGAGAATTACGGATATTATGTAGAGATCCGCAGCATCGACAAGACTCCGGATGAGGAAAGCGAAGAGCTGAGAAAGTATTGATCCGGACTGTCCGAATCATAGCAGAATGAAAGGGGAATGTTTCAGATTTGGATGAAGAGAAAATGCCCCCTGCCTTTGATATAGAGGAAGAATTAAAAAAACTCCCGGGACGCCCGGGCGTTTATATTATGCATGACGCGCGGGATGCGATTATTTATGTAGGTAAGGCAATCAGTCTGAAAAACCGGGTGCGCCAGTATTTCCAGACAAGCCGGAACAAGGGACCGAAAATCGAGCAGATGGTACAGCGGATCAGCCGGTTTGAATATATCGTGACGGATTCCGAGCTGGAAGCACTGGTGCTGGAGTGCAATCTGATCAAAGAGCACCGTCCAAAGTACAACACGATGCTTAAGGATGACAAGAGTTATCCCTTTATCAAGGTGACACTTGGCGAAGAGTTTCCGCGTGTTGTGTTTTCCAGAACCATGAAAAAGGACAAATCCCGCTATTTTGGTCCTTTTACCAGTGCAGGCGCAGTGCGGGACACGATCGATCTGATCAATAAGCTGTACAAACTCAGAAACTGTACGTTGTCTCTGCCCCGCGATATTGGGAAAGACCGTCCCTGCCTTTATTATCATATTGGGCAGTGTCCAGCGCCCTGTCAGGGACTGATCAGCAGTGAGGAATACCGCAAGTCGGTCGATGAGGCAATGGATTTTCTGAATGGAAATTATGCACCGGTGCTGGATGCGCTGCAGGAGAAAATGGAGCAGGCATCAGAAACGCTGGATTTTGAAAAAGCGATGGAATACCGTGATCTGATCAGCAGTGTCCGCCAGGTCGCGCAGCGGCAGAAGATCACGCACGGAGATGGCGAAGACAAGGATGTGCTGGCTCTCGCTGTGGATGGAGGAGATGCAGTGGTTCAGGTCTTTTTTATCCGCGGCGGCAAGATGATCGGCAGAGATCATTTTTATCTGCGGGTCGCGCCGCACGACACAAAAGCAGTCATTTTGAGCAGCTTTATCAAGCAGTATTATGCCGGGACACCATTTGTGCCGCGGGAACTGATGCTGGAGACGGAGATCGAAGATCACGAGGTGGTAGAGCAGTGGCTTACGGGAAAGCGTGGGCAGCGGGTATACCTTCGGGTGCCGAAAAAGGGAACGAAGGAAAAGCTGGTAGAGATGGCGGCGGAGAATGCCGCGATTGTACTGCGCCAGGATCGTGAGCGGATCAAGCGGGAGGAAGGACGTACGATCGGCGCAGTGCATGAGATTGAAGAATTGCTCGGTATCGATCGCGCGATGCGGATGGAAGCTTTTGATATCTCAAATATCAGTGGTTTTGAATCGGTCGGCTCTATGATTGTCTATGAGAGAGGAAAGCCAAAGCGAAGTGATTACCGTAAATTTAAGATCAAAACCGTACAGGGACCGGATGATTACGCGAGTATGGAGGAAGACCTTACCCGTCGGTTCCGTCACGGGCTGGATGAACGGCGGGAGCTGGATGAAAAAGGAACAGGCTATGAGATGGGAAGCTTCAGCCGGTTTCCGGATCTGCTTCTGATGGATGGCGGCCGCGGGCAGGTAAATGTGGCGCTTCGCGTGCTCGACAGCCTTGGGATTGCTATTCCGGTCTGTGGTATGG
>JAJBVF010000207.1 GCA_020859965.1 Clostridiales bacterium | reverse complement strand
CGCGGCAGTTTATCGGTTACGGGCTGCGGGACGCGCGGGATCCGAGGATCAACAATCAATACTCCGCGCATCCGGATTCTGCAAAGTGTGCTCCCTGAGGAAATATGGAAGATGCGAGTGTGTGGGGCATACTTTGGTTCTGTGCGGTGACGCGGTACGAAATCTTTTGGCTGGCGTTTGGGCGCAGGTAAAAAGGCCTGCGTCATTTGCGATAACTTTGGAGAATAGACAACCATGAGTGAAAAAGAAAAATTACAGACAAACGGACAGTCCGCAAAGCTTCTGGAGGTAAAAAATCTCCGGACGACTTTTCATACGATGTCCGGGGATGTGCAGGCTGTGCGCGGCACGAGCTTTTATGTAAGTGAGGGCGAAAGCATTGGAATTGTGGGCGAGAGCGGCTGCGGAAAGAGCGTTTCCATGCTCTCCATTCTGCATTTGCTGGATGACAATGCCAGGCTGGAGGCAGAAGAGATTCTCTTTGACGGCAATGATATATCGAAGTTTTCCACAAAAGAGATGCGGAAACTGAATGGCAAGGAAATTGCCATGATTTTTCAGGATCCGATGACCAGTCTGAATCCGGTGTTTACGATCGAGCAGCAGATGCGGGATCCGCTGATGCGCCACCTTGGATTGAATAAACAGCAGGCGAGAGAGAAAGCGCTTCAGATGCTTGAGACTGTTGGTATTCCGAGTCCGGAGAGCAGACTGAAGCAGTATCCGCATGAGCTTTCCGGCGGACTGCGGCAAAGGGTCATGATCGCGATTGCCATGAGCTGCAGCCCGAAGCTGCTGATCGCGGATGAGCCAACGACGGCGCTGGATGTGACGGTGCAGGCACAGATTCTGGATCTGATGAAACAGATGAAGGAACAGTACGGGATGGCAGTCATTCTGATCAGCCATGATCTGGGAGTGATCTCTTCCCTTTGCAGCCGTGTGATTGTGATGTACGGCGGCCTGATCGTGGAGGAAGGACAGATTGACGATATTTTTTACCGTACGGCACATCCCTATACAGCCGGATTGCTCGAATCGATTCCCAAAGGAGATGGGAGCAGGCTGATGCCGATCAACGGGACGCCGCCGGATCTTCTGAACCCGCCTGTGGGATGTCCGTTTGCCGCGCGCTGCAAATACGCGATGAAGCTGTGCGCGAAGGAGATGCCGCCCGCGTACACATTGGATGAGAATCATTACAGCTGTTGCTGGCTTCATCATCCGTCTGTTAAAGCGAAGAGAGGGAGTGTGAAGCTGGTATGAGTAAGATATGTATAAAGGCTCAGAATCTGAGCGTGCAGTTTCCGCTCAAGGGCAAACTGTTTCAGAAAAAACAATACCTGAAAGCCGTAGACGGCGTCAGCTTTTCGATTGAAGAGGGGACGACTATGGGTCTGGTGGGGGAGAGCGGCTGCGGCAAGACGACAGTTGGCCGTTCACTGCTGCGTCTGTATGATATCGGGGAGGGCGGAAAGATTTTCTTCGACGGTACGGACATCAGCCGGCTGAATGATAAGGAGATGCTTCCCTACCGCAAAAAAATGCAGATGATCTTTCAGGATCCCTATACCAGTCTGGATCCAAGAAAAACGATCGGAGCGATCATAAAAGAGCCGCTGACGTCTCTGCATATTAAGCAAGGCAAGGACGCAGATGACCCGGTGAATGAGATGATTGAGATGGTTGGCCTGAAATCGGATCACCTCGGCCGTTATCCGCATGAGTTTTCCGGCGGACAGCGGCAACGCATCGGCATTGCCAGAGCGCTTGCGGCGAATCCGGAATTTATCGTTTGTGACGAGCCGATCTCCGCTTTGGATGTGTCTATTCAGGCGCAGGTCATCAATATACTGGAAGAGTTACAGGAAAAATACCATTTTACCTATCTGTTTATCAGCCATGATCTTTCCATGGTGCGCCACATCAGCCATCAGGTGGGTGTGATGTATCTGGGGGCGATGATCGAATACGCGCAGGTAGATGAACTGTATGACCATATGCTGCATCCCTATACGCAGTGTCTGATGAGCGCGGTACCGATCGCGGATCCGGAGAAAAACCGGAACAGTCATCGGATCATTTTGCAGGGTGATGTGCCGTCCCCGATCAATCCGCCGTCCGGCTGCCCGTTCCGAACCAGATGTACGCAGTGCAAAAAAATCTGCGAAGAGCAGAAGCCGGAATTGAAAAAGGTCAGCGAAAACCATTGGGTGGCCTGCCACAATGTGTGAAAACCCGCCTGCCCTGGTGTCAGAAGATGTTGCGGGCGAAGCAAAGCCCTTTTATCATCCCGATAATTACCCGGTAGTCTGTGAAGTGCGGCCTCCGGTGATTATAAAGAATAATAGAAAAGGAGAAGAAGACTATGAAAAAGAAGCTTATTTCCATGATTCTGGCAGCTTCTGTAGCGGCTTCGGCATTTGCGCCGGCTGCAATGGCAGAGGAGGAATCGAAGGTACTTACCTTTGCGATTGCCAGCGAGTGCGAGACGCTCGATCCGAGTCTGTGTAACTATCTGAAGTCCAGTACGGTCCTCATGAATGTATTTATGGGACTGTATATGATGGATGAAGACGGCGTGACACTGACCAATGGCTGCGCAGAGAGTTATGAGGTCAGCGATGATGGGCTGGTATATACCTTCCACCTGTATGACGATGTGCTTTGGAGCGATGGAAGCGCTGTAACAGCTGGTGATTTTGAGTATGCGTGGAAGCGTACACTGAATCCGGAGACTGCGTCTACCGCAGCCAACAGACTGTACGCGATCAAGAACGCGGAAGCTTACAATTCTGGTGAATGCGAGGCAGACGAGGTAGGAGTAACCGCAGAAGATGATACCACGCTTGTCGTAGAGCTGGAAAACCCAACGGCTTACTTTATTGAGGAAACTGCAGAGGTTTGCTACAGCCCGGTAAAGCAGAGCGCAGTGGAATCCTCTGACAACTGGAGCCAGGAGCCGGAGAACTATGTATGCAACGGTGCGTTTGTCATTTCTGAGATCAATCCGGAAGAGAGCTATGTGCTGGTGAAAAACGAGAACTATAAATACATTGATACGATCGCGATTGACGAGACAGATATTGTATTTGTTGACAGCACTGCTACACTCACTGCTCTGAAAAACGGTGAGATCGATATGACCAACAATATCTCTACACAGGCACAGTCAGAGCTGGGCGGAACCGATCAGCTTCTGAGCTTTGAGACACTTGGAACCTCCTATTATGATTTCAACTGTGAGAATCTGACGGACGCTCGCGTGCGAAAAGCACTTTCTCTGGCAATCGACAGAGATACGATCACGCAGAGTATCGTTTCCAGCAAGCCGGAGTCAGCGACAGGCTTTGTACCGTCCGGACTTAGCTACTATGATTCCGAAGATGACTTCCGTACAGTAGCGGGCGACCTTCTTACCTATGATGTAGAGACCGCGCAGGCACTGGTAGAAGAGGCAGTCGCAGACGGCTTTGATATCGATGCGACCTATACCTTCATTACGCAGAATGATGATGAGCTGAAGACCATCGCACAGGCGATCCAGTCCATGTGGAAAGAAAATCTGGGGATCAATTTCGAGATCGTGACCTACGAATCCGGAAGCTACTGGGATGTTTTCTACGCAGGTGATTTTGATATCGCTTACGATGGATGGACCGGCGATTATGACGATCCGAGCACTATGCTGGAATGCTTCGCTCTGGCTTCCTGCGCTACGCAGAACAGATGGAGCGGCGAGCTCGCGGAAGAGTATGATCAGATGCTCGATGATGCAGACGCAATGACCGATCAGGCAGAGCGCTATGCCCTGTATGTAGAGGCAGAGGAGCTTCTGATTGAAGAAAGCCCGATCCTGCCGTTGTACTTCAGAAAATCACAGCTTCTGGTCGGCACAAACGTGACCAGAGCAGTCAATGACAATCTGGGTCATACGCTCTTTAAATACACGATCCTTGAGTAATCCTGTATCCGGCTGAAATCCCGGTGTGATAGCCCGGTTTGCCGATAAAAATGCCGCTGTAAAACGGGACTCTGCAGAGACTTTGTTTTGCGGCGGCTTTTTACGTACACAGGCGCGAGTAGAAAAAACCATGGAGGAAATTCTATTATGAGTGAAAAATCGCTGAGAATGCCGGAACCGATCCGGCCGGGAGATACCATCGGTGTTGTGGCGCCGAGCATGCCGATCCGGCCGGCGGAAAAGGATAAGCTGGAAGCGTATCTGGAAAACGCAGGATATCATGTCAGGCTTGGAAAGACGATAGAGAAGACTATGAATTTTCACGGCTATCTGGCGGGTGATGCCTGCACGAGAGCGGAGGATATCAATACGATGTTTGCAGACCCGGAAGTGGATGGGATTATCTGCGCGCGAGGCGGATATGGAAGCTGTCACACGATGGAATATCTGGATCTGGACATGATCCGCCAGAATCCCAAGGTATTTATTGGCTTCAGTGATATCACAAACTATCATTCAGCCTTTAACAAATACTGCGATCTGATCACCTTTCACGGACCGATGGTGCTCAGTAATATGCTCAGAGGATTTGACGATTACAGCCGCGGCAGTTTATGGCAGGCTTTGAAGTTGACGGATTTCTATGAATTTAAAAATCCAGAGGAAGAACCTGTGAAGATACTGCACCCGGGGACAGCGGAAGGACTGATCACCGGAGGAAATATCAGCGTTCTGGCGCGCGCTGCGGGAACCTTTTATCAGCCGGATACGGAAGGAAAGATCCTGTTTTTCGAAGACGTGGAAGAGACCTTTCCAAAACTGGATATGATGATCACGCAGCTGGAGCAGGCGGGAATGATAAAAGGCATTCGTGGGCTACTGATCGGTAATTTCGCGGATTGCTCAAACGAAAAATATGATAAAACCTACATGCTTGACGATTTCCTGCGGGATCGTTTCGCGGACTACACAATTCCCGTGGTTACAAATATCTGCAGCGGACATAAGCGCCCGATGGGAACCATACCGATGGGGGCGATCTGTACCATCGACGCGTCAGAGAGTGATGTGGAAATCCGATTCGGGCTGAGATAATAGAAGCTTAATTAAGCCGGCATATGTGAGATCAGGGGAAAGAGAAAGGCAGACAATGGAAAAAGTGATTCAATTTAATCCGATGGCGAATAGAGAAACCAACCTGGACGAAGTATCGAAGCATCTGGATATGGTCAGAGATGTCCTGGCAGAAGTAGTGGAACAGTATGAGGAAGAGAACAGCGAAAGAACGGATGATCTGACGGAAGCTCTGGATGCGCTGGAAGATGCCAGTGAGATTATCAATGAAATCCTTATGGATGAGTTGTAAGGAAAGAGTTTGTAGTTTCTGCATAAAAAGTGATGTATGAGTTATCCGGTTCGGGCCTATTTCAGCCCGAACCGTTCCTTCAAGGCCCGCAATTCAGCTTCTGCTTTGCGGGCATCAGCGCTGGCCTTGCGAGCATCAGCTTCCGTTCTGTCGGATAATCGGATGAAATTATCTTAATATCGCAGTTTCATTTCCCCCCTGCCATAGCGGCGGGGGGATTTTTGCGGTCTTCGCGGATAAATGCAGAGTAAAGCAGGAAACCCGGCAGCTTTCCGTGATGAATGCAAAATAAGGCGGGAAGCCTCAGCAGCTTTCCCGGATGATCAGGCGGCTGGGGAATTCGACGCGGACTTGTTCCGTGTGTCCTTTCTGAATGCGGTCCAGCAGGACTTTTACTGCGGTTTTTCCCATGTCTTCATACGGAATATGGACGGTGGTCAGCGCTGGTTTGGTTTCCTGGGCTGCCCGTATGTCGTCAATGGAGATAACAGCGGGGCATTGTCCGGATTTATCGGATTTTTCGGATCTGCCGGACTTTCCGGATTTCTTTTTTTGTTCGCTAAGTGCCTGCAATGCGCCGACCGCGGTGGCATCGTTGGCGCAGAGGACGACGTCTACTGTGTTATCTTGCGCAGAGCGGAGCAGCAGCTTTTTCATAGCCTCATATCCTGCGGCTGTTGTCTGATCCGTGGGGAAAATATTGGCATAATTGATCGGAAGATCATTTTTGATCATCATATCGCAGTATCCCACATAGCGGTTTTCGTAAGAGCAGTCGCCGATATACCCGATGTGCCGATGGCCTTTGCGGATCAGGTATTCCATTGCGCAGACTGCGGCCGCGCGGCCGTCGCAGATGACTTCGTCAATCTCAAACTGCGTGGAGTTGCGGTTGATGGAGATGATATTTCTGGTGATTTTTTTCAGCTGCTTAAGCATTTGCGCGGAGCTGCGCCCCAGGATAATGTAGCCATCCGGTGTTTTGGAAATTTTTTCAGTGTGCTGCGTGCCGGACAGTGTGATGCCTTGTTGCATCGGTTGGTAAGACACCATGCCCGAACCGATGTGCTCTGCGCGATGCGAAGTATACACTTCGCTGATGGTGCAGCTGTGGGCAAAGGCTTCCTGCTCGACGCTCCGATATAATTCACGGAAGAAGGGGTCGTCATCCAGAGATTCGAAGCGCTCCAGGATGACCGCGAATCGCCGGACGGGGGCAGCCTCCTTTCGCGCGGCTCCCATCTTCAGGCTGCGGGCACTTTCGTTTGGCACATACTGGAGCTCCTTTGCGGCTTCCCAGATCCTGCTTTTTACTTCCTCTGAAGCACAGTTGTATTCTTTGTTGTTCAGAACTCTTGAAACGGTAGAAATCGATACGCCGGTCATTTCAGCGATTTTTTTTAATGACATGAAAAACACCTCATATTTTTTGTTTATTCCCTCGAAGCAAGGAGTTGAGTGATCGGAGCCCGTAAAGCATCCATCAGCAAACCGATTTCTCCGCTGACACTCATGCTCATTATGACATAGCTTAGTCGGGCATCCAGCATTTTATAATGAAAACGTTTGTGTAAAAATGCCTTTAAAAATCATAATTGTTCCTGTATAATACAGCCATTATAAATGGAAAATCTAAAAATTACAAGGAAAAGGGGAATAGATATGAAGAAATTTGCTGCAAACGTTTGCGTAATCTCGTTTTTGCTTTTGGCGCTTACCGGATGCGGGGCCCAAACTTCTACGTCCACGTCGGACTCCGGCTCGGAGACAACGTCCGGCAGCAGTTCAGATAGTGCTGCTGACACTGGTTCGGAGACTTCGGAGGAGGCATCGAACAGCGGCGCCTCCACGGAGACTGTGGAAGTGAGAATGGCATATTTTCCGAATATCACCCATGCGCAGGCACTGGTGATGAAAAACGAAGGTACTCTCGAAGAAGCGCTGGGTGATGGATATGAGGTATCGTGGACATCCTTTACAGCTGGCTCCTCGGAGGTAGAGGCTATTTTTGCAGAGGAAATTGATATCGGATACATCGGGCCGGTGCCGGCGGTCAATGGTAATGTCAAATCAGACGGAGACGTGATCGTGATCGCCAATGCGTCCAACGCAGGCGCGGTACTGGTGGGGGGCTCGGATTCTGGGATCACTTCGGGAGAAGAG
>JAJBVF010000126.1 GCA_020859965.1 Clostridiales bacterium | reverse complement strand
TGCCAGATGATTGCTAACATCATTCGTTTAATAGAAAAAGATGAGCTGCCGTTTGACCTTCGTTTTCTGGAAGATGTAGATTCATATATGGAAAAGTATCAGTACGGGCAGGGAATGCATCTGATTCTCCGGGAACTGCAGACATTTTTAGAGCAGCCCTCTGTCGGCACTGTGCGTGACAGGGCATTGTACCTTGATTGTCAGGCTGCCTGTGAAAAGAACCGTGAAAAAGCCATTAAGCTGGAAAAGGACGCCTTAGACCTATTTCCGGAAGCCGATGAAGATACTGCGCTCCTCGTTTCCAATCTTCACGCAAACCTGGGCGGAATGTACCGGGAAATAGAAAAATATGATCTTGCCCGCCAGCATATGGAGGCTGGGATTGAACTTCTGGAAAAGTACCGTCCAGTCTCTATGCATGACAGTATTCCCCAGTTCACAAACTATGCAGTCTTTTTATCTGATATGGGAGAACCGGACCGCGGGATGACAGCTTTGAAAAGATTAGCCAGATACATAAAGACTTATAATTCAGAAGAATCTGAGGATTTTGCATTCGTGCAGGAAGCTATGGGCGGCATCTGTCTGACACAGGGCAGGATTGCAGAGGCCAAAGAGCATTTCCAAAAAGCAATCGATATTTATAAAACCATATGGGCCGACTCGCCGGAACAGGTCGAAGCAAAATATCAGGAAATAGAAGAGCTTTACCCGCAGGCAGGAATCCGGCTTGCACAAAAAATCCTGTCAGAGGAATAAGAATAAAATCAGGATAATTCCGAACAGACGAAAAGATGGCTCTAATGTGAACCATCTTTTTTTGTCTGCCTATTTATATTTTTCACAGAGTACAATAAATTCTTTATCGCGCTCAGAGTGGCGAAACACTCTCTCGTAACTTTCTTGCATATGGGTCAAGAGAAACCCTCTTTCTAACTTTCTCATTCAGGGCTGAGATACACCCGCTGTTAGCTACGTTCAGTATATGCAATCATGTCGGTAAAATCAACCGTTTTTTAAAAAAGCGTCAAATTGCGCTCAATTCCCAGTCAGTGCTTCTTGCTCCCCTTTCCGTTAAACTATTTATGCAGGCAAGCGGTACCAGATTCCAAAATCTGATACCAGATTAGCAGAGAAACATCAAAAAGGGGGTTTTATTATGCCTGAAACAAACACCGCCGCCCTGGCGGCACCGTACACACACAAAATCGGCAAAGTGACCTTCCGGGTTTCCTCATTTGGAAATCCGAATGGCACAAAGTCGGCCACAGAAATGCTGGTGCAGATGATGGAACACCAGCTGAGAGAAAACCACAGCGATAAGGAGGAAGAAAGCGCATGAAAGAACTGAACAACACAAAAATCATTGCCATTGATCACGGTTACGGCAACATCAAGACCGCCAATACCGTCACGCCAACAGGAATCACTGCTTATGAAACAGAGCCGATCTTTTCCGGCAGCATCCTTGAGTATAACGGCATGTACTACCGTGTTGGAGAAGGGCACAAGGAATTTATCGCAGATAAAGCGATGGATGAAGACTATTATCTTCTGACCCTGATGGCAGTTGCAAGGGAGCTGAATATCTGCGGCATCCGAACCGCCAATGTCCATCTCGCTGCCGGGCTGCCGCTGACATGGATTCGGAAACAGCGGGAAGAATTCCGGAATTATCTGCTCCGAAATCCGGACGTGGAGTATCGCTTCAACGGGAAGGAATACCACATCCATTTTGTCGGATGCAGCCTGTATCCGCAGGGTTATCCGGCCATTGTCAGCCGTCTCGGTGACTTTAAGGGGACGAACCTTCTGGCAGACATCGGGAACGGTACGATGAATATTCTGTATATCAACAATAAGAAAGCCGTTGAGAGCCGCTGCTGGACAGAGAAGTTCGGGGTCAACCAGTGCATGATTGCTGCAAGGAACGCTATCCTTGACAGCTTCGGCGTGAAGATCGAGGACGCAACCGTGGAACAGGTGCTACGTTTTGGAACCGCCGATATTGGGAAACCGTATCTGGACTGCATTACGGCGGTTGCCAGGGCATATGTGTCGGATATTTTTGCCACGCTTCGCCGGTATGAATACAATCCTGACCTGATGCGGCTCTATATCGTGGGCGGAGGCGGCTGCCTTGTCCGCAACTTTGGCAGCTATGACAAAGCACGGATAACGATTGTTGATGATATTTGCGCGACAGCCAAAGGCTATGAATACCTTGCCTATGCCAGCCTGCGCAGGAAGGAGCAGCCATGAACCGGAACCATATCTGGAGTACCAATCTCCGTTTCAATCTGGATAAAGAGATGCAGCGCAAGGCATGGGAATACCTGCAAACAATGGACAGGCAGGTCTTTAAATCCTACAGCCAGGTAATCGCGGTTGCAGTTGTGGACTTTTTTGTCCGTTACTACCGCAAACAGGATGATCCTTATCTGGAAACAAGGGAACGGGAAGAACGCTTTGTCTCGCAGATCGTAGCGGCTGTGCAGGTGGCGATGGAGAAGTCCCTCCCGGTATTCCTTGCCGGCTGTATGACCGGAGCCGGGCAGGTGACACAGCCTCAGAATCATGAATCCATTCCACCCAGGGAAGAGGATGATGAGCCAGAGCCGGATATCGACTGGAATTTTCTTGGAGAGTAAAACATTGCAATCACAGGAGGTGAACCATGACCGAATATCTGACAACCGGCACGAATCTGCCGCCCTATATGATATTCCCGCGATTTCTGTTAGACAGCGATCTGTCCGAAACCACGAAGCTGCTCTATATGCTGCTTCTGGACCGGGCAAGGCTTTCTATGAAAAATGACGGCTGGGCAGATGCGCAGGGTCATGTGTTCATCTACTTTACAATCACTGATCTGGCGGCAGCTCTTCACAAGGGTGAAATGACCATCAAGAACAGCCTGACCGCTCTTGAAAGCTGCGGATTGATTGTCCGCAAGCGGCAGGGTGCCGGGTTTCCCAACTGCATTTATGTGAAAATACCGTCCGGTCCGGCAACTCAGACGGACAGAAAACTGTCTGGCAGAGAGACAGAAAACTGTCCTATGGACAGACAGAAAATTGTCCCTGTGACAGACAGAAAACTGTCCGGTAATAAGAAAGAGATTAACAAGAACCATTCAGAAAATAAAAGGAGTAAGGCTGTCCCCGCTGTTTATGGAAAATATCAGAATGTTTTCCTGACAGAGAACGAGCTGTGTGATCTGAAACGGGATGTCCCTGACTGGCAACAATATATTGAAAAGCTGTCCAGCTATATGGCTTCCAGTGGAAAAACGTATCAGAACCACGCTGCCACCATCCGAAGCTGGGCGATGCGGGACAAGCCTGCTTCCACGACAAGAAACTACAACTATGAGGAAGGTGAAAGTTTATGAATATGATTACAGACAGGATGGAATCCATGTCGGCAAACAGGGAGCTTAAGACGGATGAATATGTGTGTGAAGCGGACGGGCTGATTTACTGCTCCAAATGCCATACTCCCAGACAATGCCGCAAGCATATCGGGGGCAGGGATTTTACCCCGTTTATCATGTGCCGGTGCCAGAAGGAGGCTTATGAAAAAGAAGAAGCGGAGCGCGCACACCGTGAGTTTCTGGATCATGTGTCCCGCATGAAAGCCAGCGGCCTGCATGATAAGGAACTCTATGCGTGCACGTTTGCCAACGATAAAGGCTACAACCCGGAAATCCGTTATGCCCATAGCTATGTTGAAAAATGGAAAGAAATGAACGCCACTTCCACAGGACTTCTCCTGTGGGGCGATACGGGAACCGGGAAGTCATTTTTTGCCGGATGTATAGCCAATGCACTTCTGGATCAGGGCATCCCGGTACTGATGACAAACTTTGCGCGGATACTCAATACCCTGACCGGGATGTACTCCGATGACCGCAACCAGTTCATCGACAGCCTGAACCGCTACAGCCTGCTGATCATCGACGATCTCGGTGCTGAGCGCAATTCTGAGTATTCCAGAGAGCAGGTTTTCAACGTCATCGACAGCCGCTACCGGAGCCGGAAGCCGCTCATTGTAACCACGAATCTGACGCTATCGGAGATGAAAAGCGCCAGCGATGTTGCGCAAAAACGGATTTATGACAGGATTCTGGAACGGTGTGTTCCTGTCCGGATTAACAATCAGAATATTCGAGAGCTTCTGGCATCAGAAAGTATGGCGCAGGCAAAGCAGCTGTTCTCATAAACAATCGTATCAATGAAGCATGGATTTGGTGCTGGATAGAAATAACCACCAAGCAATATTAGTACCATTTTTTAAGTCCAGATATGTTTTGAGCTTTTCACGTTACTGATTTTGTCAAAAACGGCACCAATCCAACCATATGTGATACCAAACAGCCCGGATACGGGCAGGAATATAAAATCTGAGGCCGGAAACGGCCAATTCAGGGAAAGGAGCCAGATATGGCAGAAAAGAAAGAAATGACAGCAGATGAGAAGGCTCTGCTGCAGGCCAGACACCGGCAGGAGGAAGCAGAAGCGCGGAGCCGGGTAAAAGAACGGAAAGCCAGAACACGACGCTTGATTCAGGAAGGCGCAATCCTTGAAAGTGTTGCTCCGTCCGTAGCTGATATGGAGCTGGATTATTTGAAGCGCGAGCTGCTGATACGTCTCCGGGGAATGTAGTCTTACACCATCTTCATTCCCGTAAGGGCGCACTTACTCACCACCCACTTTGTGGGCGGTGGTATCCTTCCCTGCGGTCAGGAACGTGCGCTCTTCACGAAATGTCCACCGGACATTCCTCCAGAGGGGGCAGGTGATTCCGCAAGCGGAACACCTGTGCAGCCAACCGAACCGTCTGACATGCCCGGACAGTTCCTGCACCCGGCACATCCGGTGCAGACCGGCATGGAGTCCATGCCGATATTGGCTGCCTGCGAAAGCCTGTCTCTTCAAGGAGCCTGTTATTTAAATAAGCCAGTTTTCGCAGATATGGGTGTGCCGCTGTTCCGTGACACACCCATTTTTTTCTCAAAAGAAGCAAAACAGAAAGGACGGTGATTGCATGGCAATCTATCACTTAGAAGCGAAAGTCATCAGCCGAGGTGCCGGGCGTTCCGCCTGTGCTGCGGCTGCTTATATGAGCTGTTCCCGCATCTATAACGATTATGACGGGATACAGCATGACTACACCAGAAAGCAGGGTCTTGTCTGGCAACAGATATTCCTGCCGGACAACGCTCCATCCGAGTGGCAGGACAGGGAGACACTCTGGAATGCTGTAGAGGAAAACGAAAAAACAAAGGACAGCCGACTGGCCCGCGAGTTTGTGGTGGCGCTGCCGGTGGAACTGGATAAGGCACAGTGGGAGGCTTTACTGACAGAGTTTGTACAGGAGCAATTTGTTGCTGACGGGATGTGTGCTGATGTCTGTATCCATGATACGGATGGCCACAATCCACACGCCCATATCATGCTGACCGTGCGCCCACTGGATGAGCACGGGAAGTGGCAGTACAAGACGCAGAAAGAATATCTCTGTGTCCGCAACGGTGAGGAACGGGGTTTTACTGCCTCCGAGTTCAAATCAGCTCAGGCCGGGGGCTGGGAGAAACAGTACCTTTATAAGCTGGAAAACGGGAAAAAGAGAATCTATCTGCCGCCATCCGAAGCCGAGCGCCGTGGCCTGATCCGTGCAGACAAGCATCCCAAAAGCACAAAATATGGAAGACAGAACCCCATCACAGAACGATGGAACAGTGAGGAACAGCTTCTCTCCTGGCGGAAGGCATGGGCAGATGTAACCAACCAATACCTGGCCCGTGTCAATGCCGTTGACCGAATCGACCATCGCAGCCATGCAGAGCGCGGCCTTGATGAACAGCCTACCACCCATGAAGGCGTAACCGCACAGGCACTGGAATGCAAGGGGATCGTTTCAGATCGTTGTGAACTGAACAGGCAGATCAAAGCGGACAATCTTTTCCTCAAGGAGCTGAAAGCACAGGTACGGAAGCTGACAGAAGCAGTAGCAAATACCGTCCCGGCCATCGCAGAGCGGTTAGAAGATATCCGGGCGCACATGATCAAGCTGCAATATCATCTGCTCCATAACCGTGCAGAAATAAAAGATATATCCGGGCGCGTTGACTGGAATCTGCCGCTTATCAAAGAATACCAGTCTGTGAAAAAGAAGCTAAAGGAAAAGCAGGCAGAAAAGAAATGCCTTGTAACCGAAAAAAATAATACAAGCATTTTCAACCCTGCAAAACATGTCCAGTTAAATAAACGGATCTCTACCCTTACGGAAGAGATTGAAGAACTGAAAACCCGGAAGAATCAACTGATATATGCAGTAGGATGCCAGAGCGATGCGGAAATAAAGGAGGCGGAAAAGAAGCTCTCTAAGATGACGGATTACCTGGAGAAAATGAGAGCACAGCAGCCAAAACTGACCAGCCAGCTCGCAGCTGATGAAAAAAGTTTCACCGAAGCCAGAGAAAAAATATCCCCGCAGCAGGAAGATGCCCTGCTGGATGCCCGTGTTTCACTCCGGGATGATTTCCGTAATCAAATCCGCGCAAAGCTACGTGAAGTATTCGGCCAGAAGTTTCAGTATGACCGCCTGTCCTCTGCGGAGGAACAGATCGACCGCAGACTGGGCGAGGACACTGACCTATTCTGGAAGCGCGCTGCAAAGCTGCGCCATGAACAGGAAATGGAACGGCGAAGGAATCAGCCGAATAGACCTAAAAAGAAATCAAGAAATTATGAGCTTTGATAAGTAAATCCATTCATAATTATCAATTCAGGAACAATTTTGGTCTGGATCAAATTGAACCAGACCTCTTTACAAATATATTTGTTGTTCGATTGCAATAACGACCATGTTTCCTTTGTCCGCATTTAGAAACACAAAAATAAGCATTCACGGTAATAATTCCACGGATACCCCTTTTGCTCTATTTTTTCCTTAAAAATAAGGGCTTTCAAAACCCTTAAATGCAGACAGTATACCTTTTTATTCCACTTCTGTTCCCGCTCTTTTTCCCAAAAAATTGAAAAACGCTTATCCAACGCTGTTCGGGTTGTAATGAACCGTACCATCATTTCCAATCACACATCCTTCGGAATCAACGATTGTTCCATCCGGCAGTTTTTGGGAACCTTCAGGCGGAGTCCAATAACTGCCTGTAGAAGTTCGTACTTTCGTGTGACCGTCATAGGTTTTCACTACATGACTGGATGCAGAGTTTTGAGATGTGCTCTTGTTTTCTGCACATCCGGTCAATGACAAAACAAGTAAAACCGCCATAAAAAGCCTAACCATTCTTTTACATTTCATCGTCTTTTCCTCCATAACTGATGTGATTATAAATAGTTCAAATTTTCTCATGCCTTATAAATCCAAAGACTTCGTATCTGCGGCACGAGAATGTCAAGAGACCATGTTTTACTGCTGTTGGACGGGCTGTTCGGATCATTAACCGTGACATTTCCATCCCCGTCAATCCCTGTCAAAACAATAAAGTGTCCGGTATAAGTAAAATCTCCCGGATA
>JAJBVF010000261.1 GCA_020859965.1 Clostridiales bacterium | reverse complement strand
AATAACCCCTTATAGGGGCAGAGCAGGCTACCGGCTAAGCCGGTAGTCCTGACTGAATTACGTATACGAGAAATACATTTTATAACCGCACAGGCATGATTTTATTGCGGAAACAGCTGATTCCGATATTTTGACAATGCGATGAGCAGGATCATACCAAAGATGCCGCAGGAAATCACTTCGCCGACGGTGACGGTCACAAAAGAAAACCAGAGCGGCCGGATTCCATAGCCATACAACAGGACGAGCGGGACGACGATCGCGTTTGCCACGATCGGCGGAATCGGTGCGAGCCATTTACTGTGGCGGCGCAGCGCATAAGTACCAAGCGCTCCGAGCAGAGTCGCAATCGGTCCGAAAATGATATCGGGCAGAGCACAGCCGGTCAGGATATTGGCCAGAAGGCATCCGATATACAATCCGGGAATGGCAGCCGGTGTAAAAAATGGCAGGATGGTGAGTGCTTCGGAAAATCGTACCTGAATGTTACCGTTTGCGAGGCCGAGCTCATTCGCGAGGAATGTGAGCACGACATAGAGAGCGGCGATGACCGCCGCATGTGTCAGGAACAGAACGCTCCGTGACTGGGTCGTTTGATTTTTCATGTTCTTTTTTCTCCTTAGTTTTGTTTTACGTCTGGATGGTTACGAACAGACGGATCGGACATTGCCTGTCTGGGCGCTGAAAGTGGGAACGCTCCCCGCAGGCTCTGCGGAATTCCACACAAAGTGTGGAATTCTGTCGCAGGCTGCCGCTTTCTAGAGTCTATCAGAAATGCGCAGAATGTCAAGCAGGAATTCTATTGATACATTGAATCAAGTCCGACAAGCGATACTTCTCCATTTGCAGCTGCCTGAAGTAATCCTTCCGTAAAACCGCTCCGGGAAAAAATATAATAATGATATCGACTTCCTTTTCCGAATACAGATGCATATTCGCGCATCAATTCCAGCTCATCCATCCCGATTTTTTCATTTTTATATTTACAGGAACCGATGATATATTCTCTTCCTTCAGCGGGAGTTCCTATAATATCAATTTGTACCTGCTTTTTGCTTTTGGGGTCGGTACCCCACCATTGTCCAATCTCGTTCAACTCGATGGGAAGATCATCCGCGTAGTAGAGCAGATAATCCTGACACATTTTTTCATAAGTGATTCCCATAAAATCCGGAAATTGAGGTTTTATGATCTTTGGATAGGTCTTTTGGATCTTTCCGGAATCGATCGCGCTGATATTTGCCGGGACAAAGCGGTACCAGAAACGGAAAAAATTGTCTGCCAGGAGGTAGATAGTCTTCTTGCCTGGTTTTTCAGTGATTGGAGTTTCCTTTTTTACGATACCAAGATCCATACGTGTTTTCAGATAATTGGTACAGGTTCCGCTGGTTTCGCCGACCTTGGTGACAATTTCGTTCAAATGAGAGGCACCGTCTGCGATTGCTTTGATAATCGCATTATAAATTGCCGGTTCCCGAAGCTCCTGTTTCAGCAGATTTGCCGGTTCTTCATAGAGATAGGAAGAACGATCAAACAGGTTGTTGAGAAGCGCAGTGTCAATATCTTTCTTAATATTGAGCTTGTTTATATAGTGAGGAATTCCCCCGGTAATGCCGTAGATCAGAGCATTCTCTTCAGGAGGATGTTCCGGATGGAACATCGCTGTTTCTCTGTAGTCAAGCGGTTTTATTTTGAACTGGGCAGTGCGTCGGCCATATAAAGGACTTTCCTGCCCAAGAACCTGGTTTTCCATAAAACTCATAGAGGAACCGCATAAAATCAGATAAAGCCTGGAGTTTTTCCATTTGTGATCAATCAGGTGTTGAATCATTGCAGAAATCGCGGGCTTTGCCTTTGCAAGATAGGGGTATTCGTCGATAACAAAAACAATCCGGCTTTGTTTGGATAACGACGTAATCTCATCCAACGCGGCATCGTAATCCCGGAATACTGGTGTCATCAGCATTTCTGGCTTTTCATAATTCATGATGGCTTTGGAGAGAGAGTCCAGATTTTCCTGTCCTGTTGTATTCAGGGCAGAAAAGAAGATTGTGGGTTTATCTTTGCAAAATTCGTTAATTAAAGCTGTTTTTCCGACCCTGCGTCTTCCATAAATGATGATACATTCAAATTCGCCATCTTCATATCTGGTATTCATTTTCCTGAGTTCTTCTTCGCGACAATAGAATTGTTCCATATTATTGACTCCATTTAAAGTGAATCTAAAAAAAGTTAATTATGATTATGTTTTTTGCGATTATAATAATCTGAAAGAATGCAAATGTCAAGAACGGAATGTTTCTTAGCAAGGGAAAAAAATAAGTGGTAAGGTTCAAAGGCTTTTGTGACAACCTATTGCAATATTGTTACAAATAATTGCAAATTTACGAATTATTTTTTGCTTTAGTGTTGCTTCGCGAAAAGCATTGTGTTATAGTGAACATAAATGTATAAAATCATTTGGGGGTTCGGCGAAAATCTGGCGGAAGGAGGAAGTGCAGTGAAAAGAAGAATTTTGGCGGCCGCACTGGCAGTGATGTTGTGTGTGATGACTCCGGCAAGTGCAGCACTTTGCAGTGAGGCAGAGACTTTGGAAACCGCTGCTATATCGGAATCTGCAGAAATGGAAGATATAGTGAATGAAGATGCGGACGCGGAGATTGCGGTAGCGAGCGGGGACGAGGATACTGACACGGGGATAGCGGCGGTTGATGCAAAAGAGGAGACAGATACAGAGACTACAGATTCGGATGAGGATACAGACAGCGATGCGGAAACGAATGCGGGGATAGCGACAGCCGAAGAAGACACGGCGGCAGAAACTGTAACTGCGAATGATACCGATGCAGACATTGAGACAGAGACGGAAAGCGAGACAGAGACGGAAAGCGAGACAGAGACGGAAAGCGAGACAGAGACCGAAACAGAGACTGAAACAGAGACAGAGACTGAAGATGAATGGCCGGTGACAGGCAGCTGCGGATCCAGCAGTTCCAGTCTGACATGGACCCTGGATAAAGATGGAACCCTTACAATCAGCGGCACCGGTGCGATGGGGACATATGCTGCATCTTCTTCTTCGTATGCAGAATGGTATTCGGAAGGATATAAAGATTATATTACTTCGGTGGTGATAGAAAGCGGTGTGACTTCTATAGGCGCTTATGCTTTTTATCATTGTACTGCGTTGACTTCGGTCACGATCCCGGATACCGTGACTTCAATCGGAAGCAGTGCGTTTTATGAGTGCAGCGCGTTGACGACGATTCAGACATCAGATATAGCTTCCACGAATGTGATTCCGGATACTGTTACCTCGATTGGGACCTATGCGTTTACCTATTGTACCAGCCTGGTGAGCGTTACGCTGCCGGCGAAGCTGACAGCTTTGAGTGCCTGTACATTTGCCGGATGTACTTCTTTGGCTTCCATAGAGATTCCATCAAACGTGGCATCGATTGGTGCGAACGTGTTTGCGGATTGCAGTGCGCTGACGGAAATTACGATTCCTGCTGCTGTTCTAAGTGTTGATGATACTGCGTTTAGTGGCTGCAGTTCGCTGCAGTCGATAACAGTGGAAGATAGCAATACCTGCTATTCTTCTTCGAATGGAGTGTTGTTTGATTACTCAAAGGAAACATTGCTTCTTTATCCGGAAGGAAAGGGCAAGACAGATACGTCTTACTCGATTCCATCTGGGGTAACTGCAATCAATGAATATGCGTTTTATGACTGTACTGCCCTGACTGAGATTACGATTCCTGATACTGTGACTGAGATTGGCGACTTTGCATTTGAAAGCTGCAGCGGACTGACGTCTGTCAAGATTCCGGATTCGGTGACGTCTATGGGGAACGGCGTGTTTTATGATTGTTCGTCACTTGCGAATGTGACACTTGGAAGCGGTGTGACTGCCATTGAAGACTATATGTTTGAGTACTGTTCCGCGTTAACCGGTATTGAGCTGTCAGAATGTGTGACATCTATTGGTACTTGGGCATTTCGCAGTTCCGGACTGACAGAGATCGAGCTTCCAGACAGCGTTACAACGATCGGTGATTATGCATTTTATAAATGTACAGCATTGAGTACCATCATACTCGGAAACGGCCTCACTTCAATCGGAGACTATGCGTTCACCAGTTGCAGTAACCTGACCTGTGCATATTATGAAAACAATATGACAGCATGGGAGAGCGTCAGCGTGGGATCTGGCAATGATTCTCTTACAGGTGTGCTTTTCTACAGTATTGCTGCCTGCACGATCAGTACATCGGATGTGGTTTACGACGGGGATGCGAAAGAAACAGTTACAGTGTCAGACGGTTCCACCGCTTTGGCTGAGAATACTGATTATACGGTTTCTTATACTGACAATGTAGACGTGGGTACGGCGACGGCCGGGATCACAGGCTGTGGAAGCTATTATGGTACGGTGACGGTGACATTTAAGATTGCTACCGCGGATATTTCTTCGGGAACGATATCATTATCAGAGACGAGCTGCACCTATGATGGGACAGAGCAGCAACCGACGGTCACTGTGGAAATCGGAGATGATATGCTGGAAGAAGGTACGGATTATACGGTATCTTACTCAAACAATACGGATGTGGGTACTGCGACGGTAACGGTGACCGGTACGGGAAATTATATCGGGAGTGGGACAACGGACTTTACAATCTGTGCGGCGGATATTTCCACAGGCGCCGTGACTCTTTCTGCGACGAGCTATACATACGACGGGACAGCAAAGACTCCGTCGATCACGGTAACGACCGCTGGCAGTGCCACGACAACGCTGACCAGGGGAACAGACTATACGGTATCTTATTCTGATAATACAAATGCAGGAACGGCGGTTGTCACAGTGACCGGTACAGGCAATTACACGGGAACAGTGAAAGGAAGTTTTACAATAAAGCAGGCAGGTCAGACTGTGACGGCGACCGCTGAGACTTCTTCGATCACTGCGGGTTCGGCCACAAGCATCACGGCGAGTGGAACCGGTACGATTACCTATATTTCAAATGACACGACGATCGCGACGGTCAGCAGTGGGGGCGTGGTGGTTGCTGTAAAGCCGGGAACGGTGAAGATTAAGGTAACGGCAGCCGGGGATGAGAATTATAAAGCAGCGAGCAAAACAGTGAAGATCACGGTGACGCTTGCGAAGGGCAAGGTGTCCAGCCTCAAAAATAAGAAAAAGGGCGTATTGATAAAATGGAAGAAGGTCACCGGCGCCTCCGGATATTATGTGCAGCGAAAAACTGCCTCCGGGGAGTATGAGACGATCGCGACGATTACGAGCGGCTCTACCGTGAAATATACAGATACAGCAGTAAAAAATAAAAACAGGATCAGCTATTATTATAGAGTCATCGCTTATTCCGGCAGCACGACGAATACCTGCTCCGGAAAGAAAATCGTGCGCCTGAAGACACCGACGCTTTCGGGTGTCACGAATTCTTCCTCAAAGAAGGTAACGGTAAAATGGAGCAAGGTATCCAAAGTGACCGGCTATCAGATTCAGTATTCCGCGGATTCTTCTTTTTCCACTAAGAAGACAAAGACGGTAAAAGGGGCGGCGAAGACCCAAAAGGTTCTGTCTAAGCTGACAAAGGGAAAGACCTACTATGTGAGAATCCGTACCTATTATAAGACCAGCTCCGGAAAAACTTATTATTCCGCATGGAGCCGTAAAAAGAAGGCAGTGATCCGAAAATAGAGGACGAAAAGCCGGATGCGGACCTCGGGAAGCAAACGGCAGCAGCTAAGTAGAAGATAACAGACAGCGTATACCGCAGGGGGTGTACGCTGTTTATCATATCTGAAAGGCGGTTATTGGCTGCGTTTGAGAAATCCGCAGAATCTGTGAAAAGAAAAAGGATTTTACCGGAAGATTTTCGCAAAATCTTGTCATAATGCCGCAAGTATGCTATAGTAACGACAAAATGTCTTGCCGTTTACTATCATCAGATGCACACTGAGACATTGCTTGAAGCACAGGAGGAGCCAAATGAGCAGGGTAAAGAGAGTATATGTTGAGAAAAAAGACAATTTTGCGGTGGCTGCAAAGGGTCTGGAGCACGAGCTGAAAAGCTATCTGGGAATCGATGGACTTCGCAGAGTCCGGGTTTTGATCCGCTATGATGTGGAAAATTGTTCCGATGATGTTTTTGAAGAAGCGTGTCGGACCGTATTTTCCGAGCCGCCGGTCGATGTATTATATAAAGAAGAGTTTCCTTTCTCAGAAGGAGAGAAGGCATTTGCAGTGGAATACCTGCCGGGCCAGTTTGACCAGAGGGCGGATTCCGCAGAGCAGTGTGTGAAGTTTCTGAATGAGGAAGAGGAGCCGATTATCCGCTCCGCGACCGTATATGTTGTAGAAGGAGCGCTTTCTGAACAGGAATTTGAAGCGGTGAAAAACCATTGTATTAATCCGGTGGATTCCCGTGAGGCTGGTTTTGAGAAGCCGGAAACACTGGTGACACAGTTTGAAGAGCCGGCGGATATCGCTGTTTTTGACGGCTTTTCTGATATGGCGGAAGCAGAACTGAAGAGTCTGTATGATTCGCTGAATCTGGCGATGACCTTCCGGGATTTCCAGCATATTCAGAATTATTTTAAAAACGAGGAGCACCGGGATCCGACTGTGACGGAGATCCGTGTGCTGGATACCTACTGGTCCGATCATTGCCGTCATACGACGTTCTCCACGGAGCTGAAGGACGTGAGCTTTGAGGACGGCTATTACCGTGCACCGATCGAGAAGACCTATCAGCAGTATCTGGCGGATCGGGAAGAGATTTTTGCAGGAAAAGAAGGAAAGTTCCCCTGCCTGATGGATCTGGCTCTGCTTGCGATGCGCAAACTGAAAAAAGAAGGCAAATTGAATGATCAGGAAGAGTCAGATGAGATCAACGCCTGCAGTATCGTGGTACCGATCGAGGTGGAACGTCCGGATGCTGACGGCACGATGAAGAAGACGACAGAAGAGTGGCTTGTGAATTTCAAAAATGAGACGCACAATCATCCGACTGAGATTGAACCGTTCGGTGGCGCGGCAACGTGTCTGGGCGGCGCGATCCGCGATCCGCTTTCCGGACGCACCTATGTATATCAGGCCATGCGCGTGACCGGTGCTGCAGATCCGACCGTGCCGGCGTCGCAGACACTGAAGGGTAAGCTGCCGCAGAAAAAGCTGGTGCGGGAGGCGGCACACGGATACAGTTCCTATGGCAATCAGATTGGTCTTGCGACCGGTTATGTGAAAGAAGTTTATCACCCGAACTATGTGGCAAAGCGTATGGAGATCGGGGCGGTGATGGCGGCGGCTCCGCGGAGTGCAGTCATCCGTGAAAATTCGGACCCGGGCGATATCATTATTTTGCTCGGCGGACGGACAGGCCGCGATGGTATCGGCGGCGCGACCGGCTCTTCCAAGGTGCATACCGAGGCTTCTATTGAGGTCTGCGGCGCAGAGGTACAGAAAGGAAACGCACCGACGGAGCGCAAGCTGCAGAGACTGTTCCGCCGTCCGGAGGTCAGCCGTCTGATCAAAAAATGCAACGATTTTGGCGCTGGCGGCGTGTCCGTAGCAATCGGTGAGCTGGC